>NZ_JAQAHF010000016.1:0-115052 GCF_027871645.1 Agrobacterium sp. ST15.13.015 | reverse complement strand
AACCGGTGACGGCTCCGGCGCTGTCGGTATGCGCTGCCCACATGCTGGCATATGGCCCCTCGCGCAGACGATCTTGCCGGATCGCGGCGCGAAGCAAAGATGCCGGCAGGAAACGCTGACCATCGAGATAAGCCCAGGTCGACGAACCGGGCCATGGACGGCGGCGTGTTTGCCATCGCTCGGATAAAGAGAGGTCGTAGTCTTGCTCTATCTTTGGAGACCGCCATTCCGGTTCCGTGATCGAAATACCGACGAGCGCGGCAACACGTCCGGCGCATTCGAGAAAGTCGACATGGTCGAGATGCGCGACGAGACCGAACACGTCGCCCTTTGCATCGCTGAGCGGATCGAACCATCCGCGCCCCTCATGGGTGACGATGACGATCTCGCTCCCCCGTCGAAACTTCACTGCCCGCCGCGTGCTTTCCTTCATATCGATGGCGAAGCCCGTCTGCTCGAGAACGGCAGCACACTTCACCCGTTCGCGGAGCGCCTCTATTTCTCTTCTGTCCATGCCTCTTCTTCCTCGCATTTCCTTGCCCGTCTCTTCTCGGGCACGCTTCCACCAGCCGCGAAGAGCAAAGGCCGCCAGGGCGCGGCTGACAATTGTCGGATCATGCAATGCCTGGGTCGGCCGCGGCGAAGCCTCCCTTGCGGCCTGCCGCTCGCAAGCGGCACTCAGGAACGGCGGCTCAATGAGCCGCCCATGGGAAAAATTCATGGACGATCTCCAGATCGTCGTCGGCGTCGATTTCGTCGGACGGAAGGACGCCGTATTCGCCGTCGACCGTGAACAGAGTGACCGGGACCATCAGGTCGCGGGAAAGCTGGAAGGCGTGGGACTGGGCGAGAGAAAGATCGTGCGACATTTGAAGTGGCTCCATCGGGAGCGGGCCAATTCCCGCTCGATGGCTCCTCACAAGGCCCGAGGACGGGCGCGATCACCGCGAGGCGAAGCCGGAGCGGCCGCAGCTTGCTAGCGGACCCCCTGCGGGTTGATCGTGGAAGATCCGGCACCGGGCCAGGACGCCATCCAAAAGAGCGGGATTGGTTTGCTCCAGCTGGAACGCTCTGTCGGGTACGGCATTCGCATTTGAGCCAGACGCTTCCCGCGGCTCTCGGCAACAAGATCGCTTCCGTTTTCAAGTCAAGAGCGGGCGTCGGGAGTGATTTGCCCCTCAATCGGGGTTAGGGAGGTTCGCCTTCTGGAGCGCCTCCGCGATCGATTTTGCCTCCAGCGTGCGTAAAGCACTTCGCAGGCAGTTTTCGATATCAACAACGCTCTTACCCTCGAGGGATGCGATCTCGGCGACGGTTCTGCCTCGATAAATCCATCGGATGCAGCTCTTTTCAAGCGGCGAAAGTATCCATTCCTTCATGACAAAAATCGCGGTTGGTTGCGCCGTGGTCGGCGGAGAGCGTGGCACCGAGTGCCCTCATCGAAACATCGGTGGAGGTGAGTTGGCGACGCCCCAACAAAAAGAGCTGCCGCCGGGACCTGGTCGACGGCAGCCAAGGTGCCTCGGAAAGTCGAAATCTCTTCTTCGCTCCTTTTCATGTAACGTTATAACATCTCGCATAATGCGATTTATGGAACTTGTTGTACTCTCGGAGCTGGACAGCCTGGAGATCACGCGATCATCCTCTCTTCGAAACTCGCCCGCGATCGAAGGGTGAGGCCGCTCACGGCAACCTTTAGAACTTGTGACCTGCGCAGGATCTCTTGCACGGTTTTGTTCCAATCATCCACCAGATGAGCGTTTTCTCGAGTCATCTTGTCAATGTGATCGACGGCTGCGTTAACGCCGCGCAAGCCTTCCGCCTGATGATTTGAGCCGACGGAAATTTCGTGGACAATTTGCGCAATTTGTTCGAAGCGCGATGCGATGAGCTTCAGAGTCGTTCCAGCTTTCGCGACTAGCTCAACACCGTGCGCAACCTGCCCTCCCGAGGTCGAAATAAGGTTATTGATCTCCTTAGCCGCGCTTGCCGAGCTTTGGGCGAGCGAACGAACTTCGGCAGCGACCACTGCGAATCCTTTTCCGGCCTCTCCGGCCCGCGCTGCTTCAACGCCAGCATTCAGCGCCAGAAGATTAGTTTGGAACGAAATTTGATCGATTGTTGCTATAATTTGCGACATTTGCGACGATGACCCCTCGATCTCGCCCATCGCAGCGACCGCATCCTCGACGACCGCTTCGGATTGCTTCGCCTCCGTTTGGACTGACCGGACAACCTCGTTGGCATTGGAGGCTCCGGCCGCGGTCCGCCCGATCGTAGAGGTAATTTCCGACAGTACACCCGCGGCCTCCTCGACAGAAGCTGCTTGTTGCTCAGTTCGCCTCGCCAGTTCATTAGAGATGGCGGTCATTTGAGCGGCGGTCTGGTTTACAGCGACGACCGTCTCGACGACGGAAGCGACCGTTTGTTCCAATGCCTCAACCGCGTCATTAAAATTTGTCTTCAGATCCTCGTACTCAGCTGAAAGAATCTGGTCGATCCGGATCGTTAGATCGCCCCTGGACAGATGGACCAGCCCGTCACGAAGTACTGACAGGGCTCGGCGCTGCTCAATGCTGGCAGCCTCGAATGCCAGTTCCGTCGAGCGCAAGCGATGATCAGTATCATCGTGTAATCGCCTCTGTTCATTTTCAAGAATTTCGCGCTCATCCAGGGCTTTACGGAAAAATGCCAGCGCCTGAGCCATTGAACCGATCTCATCTCGCCGCGTGAGACCGGGAATTGCGATCGTTCGATTGCCTGTGGCCAGACCCTGCATCGCGTTCGTGAGCCTAACGATCGGGAATGCAACACGCGACTGCATCCACGCGAATGCGCCAATGCACAAACTGGTCACCACAGCCAAACCGACTACAAAGAATAAGTTAGCCTCTTTGGCTGCTCTCGTGCCTAAGACAACAGCGGATGATGAGTTTTCTTTCTGGTATCGCTGGCCCCTTTTTATCGCATCTCGAATCCCTTTCAGGTAGGGCTGCGATTGGCCGAGCAGTAGGTCATGCGCTCCAGCCGAGTCGCCACCTGAAAGCATTCCAGCCAGAGGCGCTGTGAATTTTATGTAAGCGTCGTAAGTGAGGGAAATGTTATCGGAGTTCTTGGTTTCATCATCACCGACCGCCAGCGCTCCGTACTCCTTAATGGAGTCAGACATATCGAGCAGACCGGTTTCGAGTTCCCGTTCGGCCTTTGTGCGATCATCCTCACCCGAGAGAAGAAGCTGCAATTGACGTGACCGTACGGTCTCGAAGCGGGCGGCCAGCATTCCAAGGCTTTGTGCGGACGGGAGCCATTTGTTCGCTATCAACGTCGCCGTCGCGTTCACGGCGTTTAATCGATCCAACCCCGCGACACCCAGACCAATGGTGCTGAGAAGTAGCAACCCCATGGCCATCCCGACTTTTGCACGCATCGATAGCGAGATGGTGGTCATCGGCTTTGTCAGGCACTCAAGAAGATATACTTTCATCACGCACCCCCACGTATTGATATATCGATATACTGACGATGACCAGTAAATTTTCATTGAACCGTCACATCGAAATGGCGTGCGTCGAAATTGCTTATGACTGGGATCATGAGTGCTGTCGGAAGGTTGTTGAGGCCAGAACCAAGCAAGGCACAACCGTCTCCTGACGCAAATTTCTCGATATACAGTGGGAGGAATTCGCAAATCGCGTCCAAGGCTTCAACGAGATTACCCGCCAGGAGATCTACGAAGATCGTTCGCCTTGCGAGTGATCCTCGATGATACGCTCCAACCGAATTATCGCACCGTACTTTTGCTGGAAGCGTTTATCGGCGAGCCTATGGGCGAACAAAGTGGGGACTCAGGCCGTATTCTCAATATGTGCCTTAATTCAACATCGAAGCGAGGGCTCGGGGCCTATACGCAAATCGTGATGCGCTGGGCGCGCATTAAGATCAGAGCCGAGAAAGGCGTCGCATCAGTATCGCGGGAACGAAGCCACCGTCGCTTTCTCCTGCCGACGCGATGTTCGGCAGCACCCCAGTTCCGTCAATAAGTCTCGCATCACCGAATGTCGGTGACCGAGATATCGGCGTCCCCGCTGATCAGGTCCGGTCGCTTTTCTCGCAAGATCTGGATGGACGGAAAAGTGCTGTCCAGTTGCACCTGGAAAACCGCTGCAGCGCCCGCCTCGTCGCGCTTCCTTATCCGCTCGTAGATCTCACGGTGCTCATCGAAAACGACCGAATAATGGCTCTCAAGGGGGAAAGCCTGCCTGCGCACGCGATCGAGTTGTCCTGTTGCGTTGTGGATCGCCAGCCACGCATCTGGAAAGCCAGCCGTTTCACATATCAGTCTGTGGAACTCGTTGTCGAGCGCGAAGAACTCATCAACATCCTTCCTCTTCGCCGCGGCTTTCTGCTTGAACAGCGCCAATTCGAACTCTTTTTCATACTCCGGTTTGAAATTCCGGGCTGCCAGCTGTGTCAATCGCATCTCAATCGTGTCCCGGACCAACTGGCCCTGCAACACTTCCCGGAGGATGATCTTGTTCACGAAAGTTCCGTCGCTTGGAGCGATTTTGATCAGACTTTCTTTCGCTAGCTGTAAGATTGCCTCGCGCAATGGTGTTCGTGAAATTCCCAACTGGGCGCAAATATCCTTTTCAACCACGGCACTGTCCGGCGGCATCTTCAGCGAGATGATCGCATTGCGTAGGAGTTCGTACACCTGCGCCGATTTTGATGTCCGACCATCCAATTGGTCGGGGGAAAACAACGGCACGATTTGATCCACGGTCACCTCTGGGATACTCTCCGACAGCCGCGCGTACGCGGCGATTTTCCAAACAATATACCAATACATCGGAACACTCCAAAACTTTTGTCGGTGTGCATCCGGAGATTCTCGCTTGCCAACAGAATATTTATATACCAATATATCGGTAACGAAGGGCAAGGGAACTCATGAATGCTCCAATCAAAGCGAAATCCAGTCACGCCGGCCCTCACCGCGAAATCAACTCTGCTGACTTCTGACGAGGCCGTGGACATAGCGCTTCAGCACTACGGTCTCAGAGTTCGAGCCCACCGTCTCTCTGGAGAGAAAGACAGCAACTTCCGTATCTCCACCGAAGGTGGAGACGAGTATTTGCTGAAAGTCGTTAATCCAGGGGAAGATCCCGCCGTCACGAACATGCACACGATGGCACTACGGCATGTCGAGGAACGGGATCCGGGGATGCCGGTCCAACGGGTGGTCCCTACTCGTGATGGACGTTTGGATTTCGAGATTGATTATGGCCCCGATGACCGTCGCGCCGTGCGACTTGTTACATTCACCAAGGGCGAGCTGCAGCGTAAAAGTCCGCAAACCTGTCGGCAGCGCCGGAATATCGGAGCAAGCCTGGCACGTCTGCAAGAAGCGCTCGAAGATTTCCGTCACCCGGCTGAAGACCACTTTTCAACATGGGATCTCAAGAACACGCTCTCCCTGAAGCCGATGATCGATGAGATCAAGGATGCGTCCAAAGCGGCGGAGCTCCTAAGTTGGGTGGATCGCTTTGCGATGGAAGTCGTTCCGAAAATTCCTTCCCTACGCGCTCAAGTGGTCCATAACGATCTCAACAGCGACAACGTCGTCGTCGACCCTCATGAAACCGACCGAGTCGTTGGCATCATCGATTTTGGCGACATGGTGCGCACACCGGTTATCTTTGATGCCGCGGTGGCCGCGGCCTACCAGTTGACCGAGGCCGATGATCCTATGGCTGCGGCTTGCGATTTCCTCACGGGTTTCCATGGCAGACGCGCGTTGTTGGCCGAGGAAGTCGACGTGCTGTTTACGACCATTGTCGCACGCACGGTCATGCGCATCGCAATAACCGAATGGCGGGCTGTCCGGTTCCCGGAAAACCGCGCCTACATCCTGCGCAATACACCGCAGGCCTGGCTCCAATTTCACCGTCTCGCCGAAATCCCCCATTCCCGGGCAGCAGACATGCTTGCTCGCGCATTGTCGTTCTAGGAGTACGTTCGATGTCCTCATCCGCTTCCGCATATATGATCAACGGTTTCGATCCCAGCACCGTTGACAAGCTACCCGCCGATGAACAGGCGCTGATCGCGCGCCGGAGAAAGCTTCTCGGCCCCTCCTACAAGCTCTTCTACGAGCACCCGGTACATGTCGTGCGGGGGGAAGGCGTTTGGCTCTATGATCCAGAGGGCAATGCTTACCTGGACGTTTACAACAACGTCCCCTCCGTCGGTCACTGCCATCCTCGCGTCGTCGATGCCATAGCCAAGCAGTCCGCTATCCTGAACACGCACACCCGCTACCTGCATGACTCGATCCTCAAATATTCCGAGGACTTGCTCGCGACGTATCCGTGCGAAATCGCCAATGTCATGTATACCTGCACGGGTAGCGAAGCCGTCGACCTGGCACTGCGCATCTCTCGCTACTATACCGGCGGTACCGGTGTCATCGTCACCGCCAATGCCTATCACGGGCTGACGACCGCCGTCGCCGAGATCTCGCCTTCGATGGGTCCGAATGTCCCTATCGGCCAGCATGTCTATGTGGTCGACGCTCCGGACCAGTATCGCAGCGAGGGCGAGGACGTTGGCGAAGTGTTTGCCCAGCGCGTCGAAGACGCAATCAAGACGATGCAGCGCCATGGTATCAAGCTTGCGGCCTTCATCGCAGACGGCATCTTCTCGACCGATGGCATCCTGACCGAACCAGCAGGTTTCCTCAAGAAGACGGTCGACGTCGTTCACACCGCCGGCGGCCTTTACATCGCTGACGAAGTTCAGCCCGGGTTCGGCCGCACCGGTACGCATTGGTGGGGCTTCCAACGCCACGGCATCGTTCCCGATCTCGTGGTTATGGGCAAGCCGATGGGTAACGGCATGCCGATCGCCGGCGTCGCAGCTAAGCCGGAAGTTTTGGAGCGCTTCGGCAACGATATCCGCTACTTCAACACCTTCGGCGCCAATACGGTTTCCATTGCCGCCGCGCAGGCTGTTCTCGACGTCATCAAGGACGAGAAGCTGATGGAGAATTCCGCCAAGATCGGTGAATACATGGTCGGCGGCATGCGAAAACTCCAGGACAAGTACGAAAAAATCGGCGCGGTCCGCGGTGCAGGCCTGTTCATGGGTATGGAGTTCGTAACCGACCGCAAGTCGAAGACGCCGAACGGCAAACTCTCGCTTGGCGTTGTGAATGGACTTCGTGAAAAGCGCATGCTGATCAGCGCTTCGAGTTCATTCGGGCATGTCCTGAAGATTCGTCCTCCCTTGCCGTTCACCGTGGAAAACGCCGACCTCTTCTTGTCCGCTTTGGACGAGGTACTCGCCGAACTCTCGTAGGCCCTCGGGCCTACGCAAAAACAAAAGACGGGAAAACCCGCGCCATCCTTAACCTTCCTAAAGGGGAATGACATGAAACTCTCGCTTATCGCTACTGCCAGCGCGCTGGCGCTCACGCTGATTTCTACCGCGCACGCGGAAGACACAATCAAGATCGCCACCGAGGGCGTCTACCCTCCGTTCAACTATGTCGAAGGCGGCAAGCTGACCGGCTTTGACGTCGACATCGCCAACGCGCTCTGCGAAAAGGCGAAGCTCAAGTGCGAGATCGTCACTCAGGAATGGGACGGCATGATCCCCGCTCTTGTCGCGCACAAGTTCGACGCCATTGTCGCTTCGATGAACATCACCGAAGAGCGCAAGAAGAAGATCGACTTCACCGCGAAATACTACGACACGCCTGCGAAGTTCATGGCTCCGAAGGATGCCAAGGTCACCGATATCTCGCCCGCCGCTCTCGCCGGCAAAACGATCGGGGTCCAGGGGTCGACGACGCAGCAGAATTTCCTTGAAGCGAAATACAAAGATTCCACGATCAAGACCTACACAACCGTTGATGATGCAAGCGCCGACCTGGCCGCTGGTCGCCTTGATGTTGTCCTGTCCGACAAGATCCTGCTCGACGAATGGCTCAAGAAGTCGTCGGACGGGTCCTGCTGCGAACTGGTCGGCGACGATCTGCGTGACCCGTTGTTTGGCGCCGGCAAGGGTGTTGGTGTCCGCAAGGAGGATACGGCACTGCGTGAGAAGCTCGATGCCGCGCTGAAGGAAATCCTCGCCGATGGTAGCTACAAGACCATCAATGCGAAGTATTTCCCCTTCTCGATTTATTGAGACCGATCATCCTGGCGCCCGGCCAGCAATGGCCGGGCATTGATCTTTTCGGGAGACGACGGGTGGATCTTCTTCATTTACTTTCATTAGACCCTGAAGGTTGGGGCGGACCGCTGCTCGAAGGGCTTTCGTTGACGATCAGGCTGGCGCTCGCCACGCTTCCGTTCGGACTTCTGCTCGGCTTGGGTCTCGCACTGTTGATCAACGGCAAGCGGAAATGGCTTGCCGGCGCGGCAACTGTCTTTGCGACGACATTTCGCGCGCTGCCGGAATTGCTCACGCTGTTCATCATCTACTACGGCGGCGGAATGGTCCTGCAAAGTGTTTCACAACTGCTGTTCGGTGTCCCTTTTGGAGAATTCAGCGGATTTATCGCTGGTATGATCGCTCTCGGTATCGTTTTCGCCTCCTTCGCCTCCGAGACATTTGTGGCTGCGCTGCGCTCGATTCCGCGTGGGCAGCACGAGGCTGCCGCAGCCCTTGGTCTGTCGCGGTGGCGCACTTTTGCAAGCGTCATCGGCCCGCAGCTCTGGAGGCTTGCCCTCCCCGGCCTGGGCAATCTTTGGTTCGTGCTCCTTAAAGATACGTCATTGGTCTCCATTATCTCGCTTTCGGATCTAATGCGTCAGACTAATCTTGCCGTCGCGAATACCAAGGAACCGCTGTTTTTCTATGCCGTCGCCTGTCTGATCTATCTCGCCGTCTCGATGATTTCGTCGGGCGCCATAGGCCTGCTTGAAGCGCGATCCAATCGCGGGATTGTGGGAGGCCGTTGATGAATTTCGAGCTTTTGTCGAATTACGGTCCGAAAATCCTCTGGGGCCTCGTTGTCACGCTCCAGCTTGTCCTGACCTCAGCGCTTATCGGCGCGGTGTTTGCTCTCCCGCTCGCCATTGTGCGCAACAGCAGCTATGCAATTCCTCGCTATTTGGCCAAGGCCTATATCGTCTTCTTTCGCGGAACCCCGCTGCTCGGGCAGATATTCCTGATCTACTATGGTGCAGGTCAGATCCGTTCTGAACTGACAGCCCTTGGAGTCTGGTGGCTGTTCCGGGATGCGTATTTCTGCGCGCTCTTCGCTTTCACCTTGAACACTATCGCCTACCAGGCTGAAATCCTGCGGGGCGCGCTGAGCTCCCTGCCCCGCGGTCAGCTTGAAGCCGCAAACTCACTTGGCCTCAGCCAAACAACGACGTTCTTCCAGATCCTTCTCCCCCAAGCGATGATCATTGCGTTGCGCCCGCTTGGAAACGAGTTGATCCTTTCGTTGAAGGCTTCGGCCCTCGCAAGCGTTATCACTGTTCCTGAGCTGATGCAGGCCACGAAGCTGGCCTTCTCGCGATCGTTTGATTTCCAGGTCTATATATGGGCCGCTGTTCTCTACCTGATGATGGTGGAAACGATCCGTCGGCTGTGGGGCGTTCTCGAATTGTATCTTACCCGACATCTCCGCCATCGTGTCGCGCCGGCTAGTAAGCCGCCGGTTGTCGTGCAGGCGTGACCAATATGGAGCTTTCGATGGCCGAAAAGTCTGCCAACTGCGCCGTGGAGTTCGACAACGTCTCCAAGTGGTATGGCAACCACCAGGTCCTGACGGACATCAGCCTTCAGGTGAAGGAAGGAGAGAGGATTGTCATCGCGGGGCCTTCGGGATCGGGCAAATCAACGATGATCCGCTGCATCAATCATCTCGAGCAACATCAGAAGGGGCGGATTCTGGTCGAGGGCGTTCAGTTGACCAACGAACGGAAGCAGATTGAAGCCGTTCGCCGGGAGGTCGGAATGGTGTTTCAGCACTTCAACCTGTTCCCACACAAGACGATCCTCGAGAACTGCACCCTGGCGCTCAGGTCGGTGCGGGGCATGTCGCGTTCCGAGGCCAACGATGTGGCGATGGGCTTCCTTGAAAAGGTGAGGATCCCTGAACAGGCTAACAAGTATCCAGGACAACTTTCAGGCGGCCAGCAGCAGCGCGTCGCTATTGCCCGTTCTCTCGCGATGAAGCCGAGAATCATGCTCTTCGATGAGCCGACCTCCGCACTCGACCCGGAAATGATCCGGGAGGTTCTCGACGTCATGGTCAATCTCGCTGAGAGCGGAATGACCATGCTTTGCGTCACCCATGAGATGGGATTTGCACGACAGGTCGCCGATCGTGTGATCTTCATGGCAGATGGAAAGATCGTGGAGACCGCGCGGCCCGCCGCGTTTTTCGACAATCCCAGGGAGGCGCGTACGCGGGCCTTCCTCAGACAGCTCTTGCACTAGGCCAACACCATGAAAACGATCCTGATTACCGGAGCCGCTGGAAATGTCGGCCGACTGATCCGTCCCCTGATGAAGGATAATTATATGCTCAGGGTCACGGGGCGGAATGACTTTGCCACTGAGGTCGGAGAGGAGAAAGTCATCGGTGACCTCACATCCGCGGCGTTCTGCCGGGAGGTCGTGCGAGGTGTCGATGGCGTTGTGCATCTCGCCGGATTGGTCGGGCCCGATGTCGACTTCGAGGATACGCTTGATCCGAACTATCGCGCTGTTCTTTATCTGCTTGAAGCGTGCCGGGCATCGAAAGTGGGCCGGTTCGTTTTCGCCAGCAGTCATCATATTGTTGGTCAGTATCCTTCCGCTCGTCAATATGACCATTCTGTTACGCCCGCGCCCGATGGCTATTATGGTCTGAGCAAAGCCTTTGGCGAAGCTGCCAGCGCAATGTATGCCCAACGCTACGGCATCAAGACCATGCTCCTGCGCATAGGCAATGCTGATCCCAAAGTGGTGGACGGCCGGCGCGAACGGATCTGGACCAGTGGACGGGACATGGTCCAGCTGATCGAGATCGGATTAATGCATCCCGAGATCGGATGTGACGTCGTCTATTCCGTGTCGAACTGCCCGAACGCCGTGTTCGACAACATCCGCGCCGAGCAGCTCGGCTATCGGCCGCAGGATTTCGCCGGTGACCACAGAGCCGAGGAGTTTCGATCGCTATCGGAATTGCCCGCCGAGGCGACGACGAAAGTGGGCGGTTTTTTTGCCGTTAACCCGCTGCCCGCACCGACGCGTGACTAGAGCAAGAGATTAATCACGGGGAGGAATATATATGAAGATCATATCGGCCGAAGTTTTTCTTGTCGAGATACCCTTTGCACTGCGCGGAACGGGGGTCGGCATAATGCCTACCGCCTGGAAGACATTGGAATTTGCTCTTGTGCGATTGGAGGACGAGCTCGGAAATGTCGGGTGGGGTGAAGGCTTTGGCTATTCGCTGATAGACGCCACCAAATCCGTGATCGATCGCTTGATCCTGCCGCTTCTGGTAGGGACGGAGATCGATGACATTCCAGCGTGGAATGCAAAGACGCAGCGCCAGTTACATATGTTCGGGCGTTACGGAGTGACGATCTTCGCGATTTCCGGTGTTGACATCGCTCTATGGGATCTCAAGGCGAAACGAGCCGGAAAGCCGCTTTATCAGCTCCTGGCAGGAGAGCGCCAGGTCCGCCACGAAATTCCCTTCTACGCCAGCCTGGTTCGGTATGCTGAGCACGACCTCGTGGTCGATGCGTCAAAGCAGGTGACGGACGCGGGTTTCAACCGCATCAAACTGCATGAGATCACGCTGCCTGCGATCACCGCATGCCGGAGGACGGTGGGAAATCACACGGATATCTGCGTCGATGTCAATTGTGCTTGGTCGCGCGAATTCATTGAGAACAACCTTGCCGAACTGAAGGCGCTCGCTCTCACGTGGCTGGAAGAGCCGATTTACCCACCTGAGGATTTTTCGGCACTGGCTGCGCTCCGCGGCAAGGGGTTGAATATCGCCGCCGGTGAAAACTGGTGCACAAGCTTCCAGATCGAGCAAGCTTTGAACGCAGGCGCTGTCGATTTTCTGCAGCCGAGCATGACCAAAGTTGGCGGGATTTCCGAGTATCTGAGAATTGTGGATCTGGCAGATGCGGCCAATACGACGCTCATGCCGCATTCCCCATACTTCGGCCCAGGCTTTTATGCCTCGCTACAGGTTGCGGCTGCACGTCCATCGATCACCGCGCTGGAGTACAATTTTGTTCAACCGGAAGCCTGGCTTGCCGACGTAGAGGGTATTCGTAACGGCGACATGATCCGCGTCTCGGACCAACCCGGAATCGGCTTCGAGCCCGATCTGGATGTCGTCAAGAAATACGGTCGAGTATTAGGGAGCCGCTATCAATGAAGGCCAACGCCATCAAAACGATCTGGTCGGAGGGTGGCTGTGTCCTCAACGGCTGGCTTTCAATCGCCAATGCCTTTTCGGCGGAAATTATGGCCGAGCAAGGCTACGACAGTATCGGGATCGACCTGCAGCACGGGATTGTCGACTACCAGGCGGCGGTCTCCATGCTGCAGGCGATGCGAGCAAGCGGCGTCGTCCCGCTTATTCGTGTTCCTTGGCTCGACCCTGCCCTGATCATGAAGGCTCTTGATGCCGGCGCTTACGGCATTGTCTGCCCGATGATCAATTCGCGAGCCGAGGCTGAAAGGCTCGTGTCCTACGTTCGCTATCCACCGAAAGGAGTTCGTAGCTTTGGACCGTCCCGCGCCGCTATCTCGGCGGGCGCCAATTACGGCCAGGAAGCAGACGATCAGGTACTTTGCTTTGCGATGATCGAAACAGCGGAAGCAATGAGAAATCTCGATGAGATCGTCGCGACACCCGGTCTCGACGGTGTCTATATCGGACCTGCCGATCTGACGATCGGGCTCACGGGCATGAAATACCCGACCGGTTTCGATCGGGAAGAACCAGAGTTGATCGAGAACATCAAGCGGATCTTGAGTGCGGCGCACGGCGCCGGGATCAGCGCGGCACTTCATTGCGGAACGCCAACCTATGCAGCCAAAGCTGCAGAATGGGGATTCGACATGGTCACGGTCTCGAACGATGTCAGGTTGTTGGCGGGCGCAGCTGCCGCGAGTGTCAAAACGTTCCGTGATCTGAGGAGCGCATCAAGGTCAACCGGGGCAACCGAGCCCACGAAGCAATCAGGCGGCAAAAGCACATACTGAAACGGGAGAAAAAATCAAAAATGACAGTAAACGTTTCGCCGGCACAGGTTGTCGGGAATGGCACAACTCAGATAATAGCGGTGACCGGATGGATGGGCGATCACCGTCTGTTTGATCCGTTCCTGCCGCTGATCGATAAGCAACGCTACAGCTTCGCGCTTCTGGATGCGCGCGGCTATGGCAGTCGGATTCAGGAAGACGGCCCCTATACTGTCGAGCAGATTGCAGCGGACATTGTCGCCTGCGCCGATCGACTTAGATGGCACCGCTTTCATGTTATTGGACACTCAATGGCCGGGATGTCGGCGCAGCGTCTGGCCATTGATATTCCGGAGAGGCTTCTTTCGGCGATCCTGCTGGCACCTGTGCCAGCTTCGGGTGCAAGGATTGATGACCAGCGCAGGGAGCTTTTGCTGGCCGCGGTGCGCGACCCCGACGCAAGAAAGAAGCTGATCAGTGCAAACACCGGCGGCATCCGATCCGATGACTGGGTCGAAAGGTTGCGCGACACCAGCCTCGCTGGCACCCGTCCCGACGTGCTGGAAGCCTATATGGCATCGTGGACCGGCAAAGGATTTGCCGAAGAAATTCAGAATGCTCGCGTGCCAGTGCGTGTGATCGTCGGCGAGAAGGATCCAGGTGCGGTGCCGGAACGGCTGCGCGAGACGATCGGTTCCTGGTTCCCTGATTTCGAACTCCGCGTGCTGAAGGGATGCGGCCACTATCCCATGTGGGAGGAGCCTGCGATCTTCTCTGAGGCGTTGTTCGAAACGATTGCCTGAGCAGGCCGGCTAATCAAGAATCCTTCGGTTCCGGCGCTCGATGCGCCGGGACTTTTCCCGTTGCGACAGCTGAAGCCGATTGGAACCGCAATCAGAATATCGCGGGCTCATCGGTCGGGCCGCCGTAAGCCGATTCCAGGAAGTCAAAGTCGCAGCCTTTGTCAGCTTGCTGAATGTGCTTCGAGAACATTGCTCCGTACCCTCGGGTAAAACGTGGCGGGAGCGGTTGATATGTGGCGCGGCGGCGAGCGATCTCGTCATCGTCTAGCTCCAGTTTGATCGTCCGGTTGGGGACGTCGATCGAGATCATATCGCCAGTCCTGACAAGGGCCAACGTGCCGCCGATGTATGCTTCCGGCGCCACGTGAAGGATGCATGCTCCATAACTGGTCCCGCTCATCCGCGCATCGGAAATGCGCACCATGTCACGGACACCCTGCTTCACAAGCTTTTTCGGTATTGGAAGCATGCCCCACTCAGGCATGCCTGGCCCGCCTTGAGGTCCCGCATTGCGCAAGATCAGCACGTGATCTGCGGTCACCTCGAGATCATCAGAATCGATGACGGCCTTCATGGCAGGAAAATCATCGAAGACGAGAGCTGGACCGGTGTGCTTGAGATATTGCGGGGAGCAGGCGCTCGGCTTGATGACCGCGCCGTCCTCGGCAAGATTTCCCTTGAGGACCGCCAGCGCGCCCTCGGCGTAGATCGGATTGTCCAGCGGCCGGATGACATCGTCATTGTAGACCTCGGCGCCGGCAATATTCTCACCGATGGTATTGCCGTTGACGGTGCGTTCTTCAAGAAACAGACTGGCCTCCAGACGCTTCATAAGCGCTGGCAGCCCGCCGGCGTAATAGAAGTCCTCCATCAGGTAAGTATCTCCGCTCGGCCGGACATTGGCGATGACGGGGATGATGCGGCTTGCCCGGTCGAAGTCGTTGAGGGTCACATCGTGTCCTGCGCGACGTGCCATGGCGACCAGATGAATCACCGCATTGGTCGAACAGCCCATGGCCATCGAAACCACAATGGCATTGTCGAAGGCGTTGCGGGTCAAGATCTTGGAAGGTGTGAGATCGTCCCAGACCATATCGACGCAGCGGCGCCCGGCTTCGGCACACATGCGGATGTGGTTGACGTCAGCGGCCGGGATAGACGATGCGCCGGGCAACGTCATGCCTATCGATTCGGCGATGGCCGTCATCGTTGACGCCGTACCCATGGTCATGCAGTGGCCATGGCTTCTTGCGATGCCACCCTCGATATCCTGCCAGTCCTTGTCGGTAATGTTCCCGGCACGGCGTTCATCCCAGAACTTCCAGGCATCCGAACCGGAGCCAAGCGTCTTGCCTTTCCAATTGCCGCGGAGCATTGGTCCCGCAGGAACATAGATAGCCGGGACGCCCGCGCTGATCGCTCCCATTATCAATCCGGGCGTGGTTTTGTCACAGCCGCCCATAAGCACCACGCCATCGACTGGATGCGATCGAATAAGCTCTTCGGTATCCATAGCGAGCATGTTTCGATAAAGCATGGTCGTGGGCTTCACGAAGTTTTCTGACAGCGAAAGCGCAGGCAGCTCTATCGGAAAGCCACCAGCCTGAAACACACCCCGCTTGATGTCATCGACCCTGGTCTTGAAGTGGGCATGGCAGGGGTTGATATCTGACCATGTATTGATGATCGCGATGACAGGCCGCCCGGCCCAGTCTTCCACACCGTAGCCCATCTGCATGATGCGCGATCGATGTCCAAACCCTTTGAGGTCGTCAGGAGCGAACCATCTGGCGCTTCTCAACGTTTCGGGAGTCTTTTTCATGGGACCAATCCATCCGTATCCGAAAAGCCGAACAGCTTTGCCGGATTGTCTACGAGAATGCGCCTGAAGACCTCTTGGTCGTTCAGCTGCGAGGCGAAATTGTCGATTGCTGCCCCGTCATCGATCGGGCGGAAAGGAACGATCCCTTCCGCAGGGATCCCGGTGCCGGCACCTGGATGTGGCCAGTTCGATCCCCAGAGGAGCCTGGAGCTATTGGCGCGAACCAGTGCTCGAACGAGCGGCATAACGTCGTCTTGCGTTGGAGATGACGACACGAGGTAGGGTGCGGAGAGTTTCACATATACATGCCCCGCTGCGACAAGATCGAGCAAGACGTCGAAGCCGGGCTGCTCGATACCTTCACCAGCGTTCGCGCGGCCAAAGTGATCGATCACCAAAGGCGTCGGTGCCTGTCTGAAATCGTTCTCCAACGCAGCCACGATCTTGAGCTCGGTGAAGATCTGGACATGCCACCCAAGAGGTTCCGCGATTTCAATCGCTTGATAGAGTTGCTTTCGAATCCTGTCGAGATCTGCGGCCGCGGCGGCCGCCAGATTGAGCCTCATACCTACAACGCCGCCATGTGCCAGGTCTTGAAGGTCGCGCGAAGGCGTCTCGTTATCCACCACTGCGATCGCTCGCGCACCGGGGCCGATCTTGGCAACTGCGTCGAGTGTGCACCGATTGTCGGTTCCATAGATACTCGGCTGGACAATAACAACGCGATCGAAGCTCAAGGCGCGTTGATGAGCTGCCAAAGCTTCGACGGGCGCCGGCGGCGGCGTGTAGGAACGGCCGTTCCACATCGGAAACTCGGCATCATTTCCGAAGACATGGACGTGACAGTCGCAAGCACCCCGGGGGACATTGCTAATAATTTCGCTGTGGGCGACGCCGAGAACCGGATCTTTCGTCATCGGATCAGTTTTCTTGCGCATGATTGGCCCACCATTGCGACTGTTGATCCTCGATGTCCTGAAGAAGACGCATAGCCGGAAGGACAGATCGACCGGTGACGCGAGGGGCTCTCCCCTCTCGAACTGCGTTGATAAAATCCCGACTGACCTGAGCATTGTTGTCCTGTTCGGACAGAACGGAATGCTCTTGCCCGCCAACTGACATAAATCCCTTTAAGATATCCAGGCGGTAAGAATCCCTATCAGTCACCGCGAAAACATCAAAGATCCTCTCGCGTGAGTAATAGGATCCCGTGCACACGATCGATTGATGCTCATCCGTTTCGACGATTGCAGCCAGTTCCATCGGAATACCCGTTTGAGGAAGCGGTGGCGGCATTATCGAGAAAGACCGCGAAATCCGGCTGGCGGCGGCTTCGGGATCGCCACCACCGCAAAGCCACAGTCCGACATCGACCAGATGGGCGCCGTGGTGCCAGAGGAGGTTGTCTGTCCAGGTTCTTCGAAGACCGGTTGAGCCGATATTTTCAAGGCGGTGGAGAAACAGCCGCGAGTGAACGTGGCGGATTCTTTCGGTGCCCTCAGCAACCCTTCTGCAGAGTTCAATATGCTCGCTTCGAAAACGCATGGGGTGCACGACGCCGAGTGCCAGTCCTTTTTGTTCAGCCTTGGCAACAACCGCTTCGGCGTCTTTGTAGTTCATGGCGAGCGGGATCTCTACGAGCACATGTTTTCCCGCGTCGAGCGCTTCAATAGCCATGGCGGCATGCGTTGCGCTCGGCCCTGCAATAATGACCACGTCGATATCAGAGGCGAGCGCTTCCGCGTAGTCCACGGTCCACTTTCGATAGCCAAACGTCTGCGCAAACTCCGCGGTGTCATCGGGTTCGCGCCCGACCAACGTATGGAGCACGCAATCCTCCTCCTTCAGGCTGTCGGAGTGCCACGTGCCCATCATGCCATGGCCAACCATACAAACCTTCATGGACACCCCTCGCGCTATCGACCTGCAATATATTGGAATATTGAAATATTGCTTATAGATGAGTCAAGTAGCCCACCGTCGAAAGAACAAGGCGAAATGTAAGATGCGAAAGAGAGGTGACGAAGCGGGTGCGGCTAAAGCGTTCGAGATCCGGTTCGAAGCAAGTGTCCCCGTCTTAGTTCAACTGACGATAAAGGCGACCGATATCATCCGCCGTCGAAGTAGGTCGTAAGCTTCTCCATCTGTCCATTGACCAGCATGACGAATGCACGAACCAGCG
Organism: Agrobacterium sp. ST15.13.015; assembly: GCF_027871645.1. Classification (NCBI taxonomy): domain Bacteria; kingdom Pseudomonadati; phylum Pseudomonadota; class Alphaproteobacteria; order Hyphomicrobiales; family Rhizobiaceae; genus Agrobacterium; species Agrobacterium sp. ST15.13.015. The sequence goes on along the minus strand of NZ_JAQAHF010000016.1, from coordinate 97,021 downwards.
CCTTGTTCGGTTCGTTGATCGAGATGAAAAGCTACGGTCGACCCATCGATCATTGTGTCACCGCTGGCGTTAGGGACAGTCGGCGTGTCCTGCAGCCAGTTGAGCGCGGTATACGCTGGGTGTGCAGCCCTTGGCCGCAGTGAACATGGTGATGAAGGCCGACGGCGTACGGTAACCCAGAGCCTCTGATATTACGCGAACCGAACGGCCTTCTGACAGCATAGCAACAGCGCGTGACAGCCGCAGTTGCTGCCGCCAATCCTGAAACGTCATGCCCAGATCACGAAGGCATCTGCGCGCCAGGGTCCGCTCGGTGGCATTCACATGGCGCGCCCAGTCGGAAAGCGACCTCCTGTCGCCGGGATCGCAGATCAGGGCTTCGAGGACCAGCGACAGGAAACGATCTTCTGACAACGGAAGGAAATCGTCGCTTGCAGTCCCTTCACTCAACTGGTCGAGCAGCACGCGAAGGAGGCGCTCGTTCTGGGGCCTTCCAACATCAAAGCCTCCTCGCCTGCGCAATTCCTGGAATATAGCGTCGGCAATCGGACTGACCGAGATAGCCGTGGCAACTGTTGGCAGATTTTCACATAAGCTAGGGTCGACATCGATGAGGGCATAGGATGTTCCGGGCACGGCCCAGGCAAGATGCTCCGTCGCCTTGGGCAACCACAAACCGTAGTCAGGCGGCGCGGCGTATCTCCTTCCCTCCACCTTCAGCTCGATTGCTCCGGCATAGGCATACACGAACTGGCCCCATGGATGGCGCTCCATTGCGAAGGTCGTGACTTCGGATATTTCGACAAGCCTGGCGACGACGTCGCCTAGATCCAGGTCGGCACATTTGCAAAGTGAACGGGTCATAGCGCTTTTGTCCGATTGCAATGATCCAGTGTCCGGATTTCGATATCCGCTTTGCACTATAGACCATTGTGAAACTGCGCGACAGGAGGATTACATGTCTGCTTTGCATGCCCTTGAACAGGTTCCACGCCTCGATCTGCGGGGCTTCGTTTCTCCGGTCCAATATCTGGAGCGATTTAGTGCCGCCATCGGCGCCGAGGTCTGGTGCAAGCGCGATGACATCGGCTCAGTCGGGCTTGCCGGAAACAAGGTTCGTAAACTCGAAGTCGAACTGGCCCACGCGCTCTCTCAGGGGGCGACACATCTCGTGGCCGAAGGCTCACGTCTTTCCAACGCAACCCGCGCTGTGGCGGCGGCGAGCGCCGCGCTCGGGCTGAAATGCACCTTGGTGCTTTGCCATGACGATCCCAAACAACCCGTCGGCAACCTCATGCTCGACGGATTGTTGGGCGCCGAGCTCAGGTTCGTTGGAGATATCGATTGGCATGAACTCTCCAGGAGGGCGGCTGGCGTCGTCGAGGAGTTGGAGCGTTCTGGTGAGCGCGTCTACCGGTTACCGATAGGATGTGCGTCGGAGCGAAGCTGCCTCGGCTTTGCCATCGGATTCAACGAGCTCCGCGACCAGATGATCAAAGCCGGACGCCCGGCCGGAACCATCGTGCATGCCAGTTCGTCGGGGGGCACCCATGCGGGCCTGGTCCTTGGCAATGCGCTTCATGGATCTGAGTGGAATATTCGCGGGATCGTCGTCGCAGGGGAGGTTTACCCTGACGTCGTTGGGCAATATCTTGCTTTTGCGCGCGGCGGAGCAGACCTTATTGGCGCCCATTACGAACTTCGGCGAGAGGATATCAAGCTCACAGAGAAATATCTTGGTGAAGGGTACGGCCGTCCGTCGCCCCGTGTCTACGACGCGATCGATCTATTAGCAACCACAGAAGGGATACTCACCGACCCGGTTTACAGTGGGAAGGCGATTGCCGCCATCGTGGATCTTGCGTCGAGAAACGAACTGAAGGGGCCGATCGTGTTCTGGCATACCGGCGGATACCATGCGCTGTTCGATCCACATTACGCGAGGAATGTTTGGTCATCGGTCAATCGGTTGGCGCAGATAGAGTTGTAGCGCCGGGATAGCAGTCTGCGCCCTTTGCGCAGACTGCTCCTCTATAGCCCGAAATATGAGATCATCAGATCGATCTGAGCGTCCAGCATCCCCGCGCCGTATCGAACGTCGCACCCTGCGGAGACGGCCGCCTTCAGCAACGGGGTCTCTCTCGGTTTCATAACGATGTCGGCCACGATCATTCCAGGCCGAAGCAGGTCGGTATCCAGTGGAAGCGGATCAGTCTCAGGATGGAGGCCGCAGGGCGTTGCATTTACGACCAGATCGGCATCGGATAAAGCGTTGCCCGAGACCGCAACATCCAGATCTCCATATCGCCTGCTGATATCATCCACCAATGCCGCTGCTCTATCCCCGTTTACGTCTGTAATCCTCAATGAGGCACAACCGCTACCGGCAAGTGCGAATGAGATTGCCTTCCCGGCGCCTCCGGCGCCGATAACCAGGGTTTTGCGTCCCTTCGCGTCGTGGCCGCCATTCAACATGCCGCCAAGGAAACCGTCACCATCAAGGTTGGTCGCGACCATTTTTCCCGCGCCGGTCCGGCGCACGACATTCACAGCGCCAAGCGGGCGCGCCATCTCATCGACTTCGTCGGAAAGTTCGTATGCAAGCTCCTTGAAGGGAACGCTGACGACGATCCCACCCAGATTCTGAGTGCGCCTTATCGCCTCCCAACCGGTCTTGAAGTCCTCGGGTGTAAAATGGACTGGGACCATAATGGCGTCGATCCCTCGCGCTTCGAATACCGGATTGATAATCTCCGGTGTCCGGACGTGGTGGATCGGATGAGCGATCATGTAGAAAGTCTTCGTGCTGCCAGAGATCATTTTCGGCCTTCCCGATCTATCGACTTCCCCGCTACCCGCCTTGTTGGGCAATTGCTGCACTAACAGTTCACTGATCACCGGAAGCCCCAACAGCCCCATGGTCGTAAGCGATCAGTAGATCCTTCGCATCGATCTGGTCGCCCGGGCGCACGAGAACTTCCGCGATCTTGCCATCCCGCTCGGCGTGAAGCGCCGTTTCCATCTTCATCGCCTCGATGGAGAGCAACACATCGCCAGCCTTGACCTCCTGGCCTTGATTGACGAAGACGCGGCTGATGACACCCGGCATAGGTGCCCCGACATGCGACGCGTTGCCAGGTTCGGCCTTGCGGCGCACGGCAGAGCCGGAAGCACCATGCGTCCGATCCGGCACCTTGATACGGCGCGGCTGACCATTGATTTCGAAAAACACCGTCACCATGCCCTTGTCGTCAACGCCGGACGAAGCCTGATTGACGATGACCAGCGTCTTGCCGCGCTCGATATCGGCAAACAGTTCCTCGCCATCCTCCATTCCGTAGAAATAGGCATGGGTGGGAAGCACCGAGACCGGACCATAGGTTTCGGCGGTGAGCGCGAAATCCGTGAATACCTTCGGATACATCAGATAGGACGCGAACTCGAAATCATCGACCTTGCGCTCCAGCTTGGTCTCGATGGTCTTCCGTTCGGCATCGAGATCGGCATCCGCCAATAGTGAACCCGGACGAACGGTATAGGGCGCTTCGCCCTTCAACGCTTTTTTCTGCAGGGCTTCCGGCCAACCGCCGGGCGATTGTCCGAGATCGCCCTTCAGCATGGAAACCACGGACTCCGGGAAAGAGACCTCGCGCTCGGGATTCCGTACGTCGGCCACTGTCAGGTCCTGGCTGACGATCATCAGCGCCATGTCACCGACGACTTTCGAAGACGGCGTCACCTTGACGATATCGCCGAACATCCTGTTGGCATCGGCATAAGCCTGCGCCACTTCGTGCCAACGGCTTTCGAGACCCAGCGAACGCGCCTGCTCCTTGAGGTTGGTGAACTGACCACCCGGCATTTCGTGCAGATAGACTTCGGACGCCGGCCCCTTGAGATCGCTTTCGAAAGCCGCATACTGGTTGCGCACGGCCTCCCAATAGAAGGAAATGCGGCGAATCCATTCGGTATCAAGGCCCGTATCGCGTTCCGACCCGGCAAGCGCTTCCACGATCGAACCAAGGCACGGCTGCGACGTATTGCCAGAGAAGGCGTCCATCGCGGCATCGACCGCGTCGACGCCCGCATCCACGGCGGCAAGAACCGTCGCTGCCGCAATTCCTGACGTATCATGGGTGTGGAAATGGATCGGCAGACCCGTTTCTTCCCGCAGCGCCTTGAACAGAACCTTGGCGGCAGCCGGTTTCAGCAGGCCCGCCATATCCTTGACGGCAATAATATGCGCGCCCGCGCGTTCCAGTTCCTGGGCGAGATTGGTGTAATATTTCAGGTCGTATTTCGGACGCGCCGAATTGAGGATGTCTCCGGTGTAGCAGATGGCCGCTTCACAGAGCTTGTTTTCCTCCGAGATGGCATCCATCGAGACCCGCATATTCTCCACCCAGTTCAGGCAATCGAAGACACGGAAAAGATCAATGCCGCCCTTTGCGGCCTGACGGACAAAATACTTCACGACGTTATCCGGGTAGTTCTTGTACCCGACGCCGTTTGCCCCGCGCAGAAGCATCTGCAGCAGCAGGTTGGGAGCACCTTCGCGGATCAGCGCCAGACGCTCCCACGGGTCTTCTGTCAGGAAGCGCATGGAAACGTCGAATGTCGCACCGCCCCAGCACTCCAGCGACAGAAGCTGTGGCAGCGCCTTGGGATAGGCGCTGGCGACGCGGACGATATCATGGGTGCGGACGCGGGTCGCAAGCAGCGACTGATGTCCGTCGCGCATCGTCGTGTCCGTGACGAGTACCCGCTTTTCGTTGCGCATCCAGTCTGCGAAACCCTTCGGGCCGAGCTTGTCCAGCAACTGCTTGGTGCCGTCGGGCGTCGGCGCATCGATATAGGGCACGATGGGCTTTGCCGCCTTGTCCGAGGGCCTTGCGCGTCCCTTGGTTTCCGGGTGGCCGTTCACGGTCACATAGGCGAGATAGGTCAAAAGCTTGGTAGCGCGGTCCTGCCGTTTGACCTGGGCGAAAAGCTCGGGCGTCGAATCGATGAAGCGCGTCGTATAGGTATTGTTGCGGAAACTGTCATGGCCGATGATGGCCTCTAGGAATGTGAGGTTGGTCGCCACCCCGCGGATACGGAATTCGCGCAAAGCGCGATCCATACGGTTGATCGCCTCGTCAGGCCGCGGCGCCCAGGCCGTCACCTTCACAAGCAACGGATCGTAGTAGCGGGTGATGACAGCGCCAGTATAGGACGTGCCGCCATCCAGACGGATACCGAAGCCTGAAGCGGAGCGATAAGCGGTGATACGGCCATAATCCGGAATGAAGTTGTGTTCCGGGTCTTCCGTCGTAATGCGGCACTGGAGGGCGTGGCCATTCAGGCGGATATCCTCCTGCCTCGGCACCCCGGATTCCTGCGTGCCGATGGCCGCGCCTTCCAGAATGTGAATCTGCGCCTTGACGATATCGATACCGGTGACGACTTCCGTAACGGTATGTTCCACCTGAATGCGCGGATTGACCTCGATGAAGTAGAATTTGCCGGTATCGGCATCCATCAGATATTCGACCGTGCCCGCACCGATATAATTCGTGGCACCCGCAATCTTCAGGGAGTAGGAGGCGAGCTCCTGACGCTGTGCTTCGCTCAGATAGGGCGCGGGCGCACGCTCGACGACCTTTTGATTACGCCGCTGGATCGAACAATCACGCTCGAACAGATGCACGACATTGCCGTGCGTGTCGCCGAGAATCTGGCTTTCGACGTGACGCGCACGCTCGACCAGCTTTTCGAGATAGACTTCGTCCTTGCCGAAGGCGGCCTTGGCCTCGCGCTTGGCTTCCGTCACCTCGCGGGCTAGGTCTTCCTTTTTACGGATGGCGCGCATGCCACGGCCACCACCGCCCCAGGAGGCCTTGAGCATGACGGGATAACCGATCTCCTCCGCCATACGCTCCACTTCCGCCATGTCGCCCGGTAGTGGGTCGGTGGCGGGAACAACAGGAACGCCAACCGAAATCGCGAGATTGCGCGCTGCAACCTTGTTGCCGAGCTGGCGCATCGTATCCGCCGTCGGTCCGATGAAGGTGATGCCCGCCTTGTTGCAGGCCTCCACGAATTCGGGGCTTTCAGACAGAAGACCGTAACCGGGATGAATCGCGTCCGCTCCGGAGAGCTTCGCAACGCGGATAACCTCCTCGATCGAAAGATAGCTCTCGATCGGTCCCATATCCTTGGCGAGATGCGGCCCCCTGCCGACCTGATAGGACTCGTCCGCTTTGAAGCGGTGCAAAGACAGCTTGTCCTCTTCCGCCCAAATCGCAACGGTTTTTATCCCGAGCTCGTTGGCTGCCCGGAAAACGCGGATCGCAATTTCGGATCGGTTGGCAACAAGTATTTTTGTGATTGGCATGACGTCTCCTTGGAGGAACTCGTTGCCCGAAACGCATGTCACACCCCTCTCAACCTGCGCGGCCTCAGAGGTGATATCCGCAGGCTCCAATTCTTCAGTGGAGTAGATTGCGGCAAGTACACCTTTCATCTCGCGAAAGGCAAAGGAGTTCGCTCGTTGATACCTTTACCGGCTACTTTTCGAGTGTCGGGTCTTCCGCAAACACGCCGCCAACGGACCAGTTCTTGCGCTCAACGTCCATGAACACGATCTGGACATCGTCCGGTCCGCATTTGGCGATGCGGGCCAATTCCCGGGTAAACACCGAGGCAACTTCCTTCTTTTGCTCCTGGCTGCGGCCAGAAAGCCAATCGACACGTATGACGGGCATTTGCTTCTCCTTAAATCTACGATCCTGCAGCGAGACCGGTTCAGATACCGATAGCCTGATAAGCGTCGGCGATCTTCCTGATGGCGATGACATAAGCTGCCGTTCGGAAAGTCTTGATTTCCGCAGATGAGCGCTTCACCTCGGCAATCTTCTGGTAGGCGTTGCGCATCACGTCCTCCAGCCCCGACCTGACCAGATCGATTTCCGCGCCGCCCTCCAGGAATTCGTCGCGGATGTCGCTCGGAAATGACCGCTCAGTCATCGCTTCGAGAGCGTGTGTGATATGGAGATTCCTGCGCTCACGGCGCCGGCGCTCCATCAGCCCGAAAGGGATGTGTGTAATGTTTTTGACCCATTCGAAGTAGCTCACCGCTACACCGCCGGCATTCACGAAGAGGTCGGGCAGAACGACCACGCCGCGATCGGACAACTGTCGCTCAGCCTCGAAGCTGATGGGTCCATTTGCTGCTTCAGCGATGAACTTTGCTCGAATGCGGCCGACGTTTTCAAGCGTGATGGCGTTTTCCATAGCCGCTGGAATGAGGATGTCGCACGGAAGTTCGAGACCTGCGGCCCGGTCGGTATAGCTCTGCGCCCCCGGAAATCCAAGGATAGTCCCATGTTCACCGTGGAAGCGTTTGAGCTCTTCTATGGCCAGCCCGTCGGCATTGGTGACGTATCCATCGCGCTCAACGACCGCGATGATCCTGGCACCATCGTCTTCACTCAGGAATTTGGCTGCGTGGTACCCGACGTTGCCAAATCCCTGGACGACAACGGACATGGTCCGCAAATCCCGGCGCCCGTCTATGCCGTTTTCCTGGGCGTCGCGCAGGTAACTTTGGATAGCGTATTGAACCCCCCTGCCCGTCGCTTCGGTTCTTCCTGCGATCCCGCCACTGGCCAGTGGCTTGCCGGTAACGCAGGCGTTGGCATTCATGATGTCGGATGGACCAGTGCGCTTGTATTCATCCGCCATCCAGGCCATGGTCTGTTCACTTGTGCCCATGTCTGGCGCGGGGACGTTTCGGCCCGGGCATATGAGATTGCGCTTAGCGAGTTCCTGGGTAAATCGGCGCGTGATACGCTCCAGCTCATGGGCATCCCATTCGGTGGGATCAATTTTGAGCGCACCTTTCGACCCTCCGAACGGTACGTCGACGACCGCGCACTTCAGGCTCATGAGCGCAGCGAGCGCCTCGACTTCTTCCTGATCGGAGTGGATCGAGTATCGAATTCCGCCTTTTGCCGGCTCGACATGCTCACTGTGCACCGAGCGCCAGCCGGTAAAGCTAAACATTCTGCCGCGCAACCGGACGCCGAAACGGACTGTGTAGGTCGAGTTGCAAGCCTTGATCCGCTCGGCAAGCCCCTCGGTAAGGGACAGATGCGTCATAGCATTATCGATATAGGCCTCAACGCTCTGAAGAAATGGCGCGTCGATTTGATCGGGCTGAGGGATGGTTGCAGTATCCAATTGTACGGTCCTCGAGGTTGGGGTCGCGGAGCTGGCCAGGGACAAGCCCTTCCGCTCTGTTGAATTGCACGCGGGTTCGATCAGGTCGCCAGCCTCTGGCACCATAGGGAAAGAAGCGGCTGCGACGCGCACCGCATCGCAAACTCACGACCTGCGGCGCAGACAATCGGGGAACCGATCTGGTGGCTCTTCCACTCACCGCTGATCGATTTGTACTCTCCAGGCGAAAGAGGAAACATCACCCGCGGCAAGCGCAGGACGTAGTCCGGAAAGCGGGTGTATGGCGCCATGATTGTGATGCCCAGCAACACCTTGTCGCTACTATCTGTCTTGGGCGCCCCCAAAACGGCATGAGCGTGGTTTCGCTCGAAATTGAGGCTGGCAAACGGACCGCTCTTTGCCGAATACCAGACGAGGCCATCTTCAAGTTCATCCAGCGCTGCCGCCAGGAACTGAGAGTTCGGGCCTTCGTTAGCCAAACTGTTCAACGCGGTGTTAAATTCGCCGCGGAGCCGAAACTCGGGCTGCAAGCGTGGTCCGGACACGCTGCGAACGCCACTGGCCTGAAGAAGATTGAGCATCTTGCAGGCTGGCAAAGTGCCGGGTACGTCGGGATTTTGACCGAGAACACTGTTCTCCATGGCCCTGATGACATGTTTGAGAGCCTTGGGCCGCTTGCCCCGGGAACCTTCCTCAATATGTATCTCCGATATGGATGGACCGAAGAAATGATCCGTGCTGGTCGCTTGAACCGGGTCGGCCAACGAAAGCATGCGCGTTCCTCATCATGGCTTGTACATCGAGCGGCAGACCGGGCCCCGGACAGCGGATGCAAGGGCTGCACCGGGCGAACCTACGGACCCATCCGTTTGCCGGCCGCGTCGCCAGAAACGACGCGGCCGGCGCCTGATCAAGCGAGGGCGGGCTTGTCCCAGAGATTGAGGGACTGGCCGATGCCGTTCTTCTTGGCGTTCTCATACATTTCGAAGCCCCAGCTGATGTCGAAGACAGCCATGCCGCAAGCGATGAAGATGACCCGATCCTTGGCGCTTTCGCGGCCCGGCTTCTTGCCGTTGACCACGTCGCCAAGGCCGGTCGAGTCTTTGAGAGCCGGCAACTTGCCAGCGTCGATGAGACGGAAGAACGGACCGCCAATCACGCCGCCGTAGTAGGCATCCTTGTTGCCCGAGGCGATAGCGTCCTCGACATAGGCTTCCTGAAGCGGCGTGTGATCGTAGACGATCGTCGCCCCAGTGAGGAAGGACTCGTCCGTGTTGAACGGACCGGAAACGAGGATGGTCGCGCCTTCCTTGATCCACTCGTCCTTGAAGTAGAGCGGCTTGAGGCGCGAAGCCGCCACGGTGATGACGTCGATGTTGCGGAAGCCTGCCTCGGCCTCGTCGACGCCGACGGCCTTGACCTTGTAGGTCTCCGCGACCCAGCGCGCGAGTTCATTTGCCTTGTCCAGGAACACGTCGAAGCAGACGACTTTCTCGACGGCGGGAAGCTGGGTCATGATGGCGGTGAAGCAGGCCTTGTTGATCGGACCGCAACCGACAATGGAGACGATCTTAGCATCCTTGTTGGCGAGGTGCTTTGCCGCGACGCCCGGTACGGCGCCTGTGCGCGCGGCGCTGAGCAGGTTCGCTGACATCAGCGCCATCGGCGCGCCGGTTTCCTTGTCGTTCAGCATCATCGTTAGGATCGAGCGCGGAAGGCCCTTCTGGGTATTGGCATGGTTCGAGCCGTACCACTTGTTGCCGCAGACGTCGAAGCGGCCGCCGAGATAACCGGGCATGGCGGCGAAACGCCGGTCCGGGCCGGCGACGGGCATGTTCGGGAACTTCGTTTCCTTCGGAAAGACGATGTTGAGGCCATGGCTGTTGTGGTTGGCACCGCCCATGAGGTAGTCGCCCTCGCCCAGCAGGCTGAAAGTCTCCTCGCAGATTTCCACGCAACGCTTTGCGTCGTTGACACCGGCGGCGATCATGTCGGGTTCGGAAAGGTAGAGAAAGTCGATTTTCGTGGTCATAATGGAGCTCCCTATGGATGAAGGTTCGATCGGCTGATTTCTTGATCGTCAGAATTTTAGGAGAGGCTTGATGTCGTAAAGGCGGCATCCGGCGCTGCGGGCATTGGCACGCATCAGGAAGTTCAGCTTTTCGATGCGCTCGCCGGAACGAGGCGCGCCGTTCTTCTGAAACGGAACCTGAAGTCCGACCGAGAAATCCATCACGACATCGTCAACGACACCGCCGGAGCGCCCTGAGGGGACGGAAATTATGCCATGTTCGCTCGCGTAGCGGTGAGCGTCCATCGCTTCTGTGATCGTGCCGACCTGATTGGGCTTCAGGATAAAGCCGCCGACAGCTTTGGTTTCGAAAGCGCGCTTGAGGTATTGGAGCTTGGTTACCGTTAGGTCGTCACCAAGGATGATCGTCCGGTCAATCTCGCGGTTTGCTTTAACATAGCCATCCCAGTCGTTCTCATCGAGGAGGTCCTCGATAAAAACGAAGTCGTATTTTTCCGTCAGGCGCTTGGCGTAAGCGATCAGCTCGTCACTGGTCACGCGTTGCCCTTTCAGAAGATACGTACGGCTCTCAGCGTCGAAAAACTCGCTCGACGCGCAATCGAGAGCGAAAGCGATGCGCCCGGTGTAGCCGCAGGCGTCGATAGCCTGCTGCATGAGATCGAGAAGCACTTCCGGATCGTCCGAGGGCGCTGCGTAACCGTAAGAGCTAGCGACCTGCGGTTTGTGGCCGAGGTGTCTGGTGAGCACGTGCGAGAGCTCCTGGAAAACGGTAACCGCCATCTCGATCGAAACGTCGATACTGTCCGTACCGTAGGGAACGATCAGGAACTCGTTGAAGGACTGGATGAAACCGTCGTATTTTCCGCCATTGATGACGTTGAAGCAGGGAACAGGCACAGTCTTGATCGTACCGCCCGCAATGTGGTCATAGAGCGGAATGCGCAGCGCATCGGCCGCAGCACGGAAAGCCGCGATCGATACCGAATATATCGTGTTGCCGCCAAGGCTCCCCTTATCTGGCGTACCGTCGATCGCGATCATCTTCTCGTCAATGGCGCGCTGATCGAAGACGTCCATCCCGATGAGCGCTGGTGCGATGATCGTCTCGACCTTCTGGACCGCCTTGTGAACACTAAGGCCGCCATAGGTCGACTTGTCGCCGTCGCGCAGCACGAAGGCTTCGTGCATGCCGACCGAGCTCCCGGTCGGAGCCGCGCCGCGGCCGACAGCACCGCTTTCGGTGCGGATTTCCACCTCTACCGCTGGGCGGCATTTGCAGTCGATGATCTGCTGGGCGAAGATTGAGGCAATCCTGTCTTCCATGTTACTGGCCCTCCTTCAGGGCTGGTACGTAAAGAATGTTGAGGTCGCACAGGTTGGTGCCGGTGTTGCCGGTGAAGACAGCGGAGCCGATAGCGTCGAGCGCCTCGAAACAACTGTGCTCGCGCAGCGTCTGATGGAGATTGATGCCCTTTCCCGCAGCAGCCGCCAGACTGGCGGAATCGGTGATGCCGCCGGCCACCTTGGCCGTCCCGTCGGTTCCTTCGCTGTCAATCGACAGAAGGCACGCGCCCTTTGTTTTCGCGGCGGTGATCGCAAAGCTGATCGTCATCTCCTGGCCCGGTCCGCCGTGCCCGCGGATGACGCTGTTGTCGAGAATCTGAGTCGTGACCTCGCCAGAACTGAGCAGCACGCACGGCGCCTTGACCGGGTTGCCGTAAGTCTGGATCTCACGCGCCATCGAAGCGAAGAACGTGCCTGCGTCCTTGCTTTCACCTTCCAGGAAAGAAGAGACGATAATGGCAGGAATACCCATCTCCTCACAGATTTCCTTGGCGGAGATGCAGGAATCCGGCAGGGTGTTGAGCAAGAAATAGGTGTTGTTCGGAAAGGCCTTCGGCGTTTCCTTGTCCGGCCCGGCATTCATCAGGTAGTCGACGACGCTCTTTGGCAGGCGGTCGGCCACGTCATAATTGACGATGGTAGCGCGCGCATCATCCAGTGTCGTCGCATCGGGCCCAATGGGCGTGCTTTTATAGGCAGCGTAGGGGACGGCGATGTCACCGGTTGCCGGTGAGCCGACGGCATCGCTGATGCCGAAGCCGATCAGCTCCGCGCCCACGTCCTGAATGCGCTTGGCGAGCATGCCCCCGTTCAGCGCGGATATGTGCCGGCGCACCGCGTTGATTTCGTAGATTCCGGCGCCGGATTTCAGCAGTACGTCGGTCGTGTCGATCTCGTCCTGCAGCGAAATACCGTCGATTGGGCAGGACATCAAAGCGGAACTGCCACCGCTGATGACTCCGATAAAAAGGTCGTCCGGACCCGCCTGGTCGATGATCTCGATCATCTTCCTGGATGCCTGGTAGCCTGCCTCGTTCGGCAGAGGATGGCCGCCAACGTAAACCTCGGTCTTGTTGAAACGATCGGTTTCCTCGTGGATCTTCACGATGGCTATTCCGCGCGTGAGGCGGTCGCCAAGGACGTGATCCACCGCCATGGCCATGTGGTTGCAGGCCTTGCCCGCACCAAAGAGGTAGATGTTGCGCTTCTTCGACAGGTCCCACGACTTCGTGCCGATGTGCAGGATATCGCCCTCAAGTCGCATGATGCTGCGGATGCGCTTGTAGCTATCGAGCCGCTCAAGTGTCCGGTCCGCGATTTCAAGGACAATCTGGCGTGACGCCGCATCCCCGTGAGCGGCAATCTCGTCAGCGTTTCGAATTTTGTTCGCCCTGAACATCCGGACAGCTCCTCCGACTTGTTTTGAATTCGTAATTGCGATCAGGCCTTTTCTTGAGGCCGGCCATTTTCATACGCTCATAAATAGCCTAAAAGGCTATTGTCGACAATAGCCTTTGCGCGGGAATTCGATATAGTTCTCTTGTTCGCCCCTTGGGGGAGCGTTAATGTTGAATTTCAAGCAACTGTGGGCCGACGATGACGCAAATGAAGCTACCAAAAATCGAAAAAATGCCAGCGGACGTGCGAGCGCTTGGCGTATTGAGATCCCAAATCGTGGACGGATCGATCCGACCGGGATCGCGCTTGACAGAGGTCCAGCTTTCGGAGGGCATGGGTCTTTCCCGTGCCACTGTCCGCACGGCGCTGCATCAGCTTGGAAAAGAAGGGCTCGTCAGTCTCGTTCCCTACACGGGTTGGACGGTCGTTGAACTCACCCATCAGGATGTTTGGGAGCTCTACACGCTACGAGGTGCTATCGAACGTCTGGCGGCACAGTTTGCTGCGACCAATGCCGACAATGAGGCGATGTCGCGTATTGAGGCCGCATTTGACCGGCTGAAAAATACAGTGACGGAGAGCTCTGAAACAATTGCTGAGGCCGATTTCGGTTTTCACAAATCGATCATCGACGAGTCCGGGCATAGCCGCCTAAAACAACAATATAAGCTGATAGAGCAGCAAATCCGCGTGTTCATCCGATCAAGCAATCTTCTGATAGAAGATCCCTTGGAGATTATCGTCCAGCATGAACCGATCTGGAATGCTATCCGTGAACGGGATTCGGTTCTTGCTGGGACGTTGGCTGAGCAACACAACATTACAGAAGGTCAAAAGCTCACCGGTTCGTTATCACGTCCCGACGGCGACTGAGAACGCCGCTATTCCCGGACGCGCGGGAGTAGCGGCGCTGCTTAATAGTGATCAGGATTAGAACGGTCGTCTCGTCGGAGCTTCGTTCCCGCTTCGCCCCACCAGGAAATCAAAATCGAGCCCCTTATCAGCCTGCAAGACATGCTCAACAAAGAGGCGCTCGTAACCGCGCTTATGGCTGATGGGCGCAAAGGAGGCTTGCGACCGCCGCAGTTCAAGTTCGTCATCGGTGAGATTGACCGACAATGTGCCCGCCTCGACGTCCAGCGAAATCAGGTCACCATCACGGATCAGAGCCAGCGGACCACCGATCGAGGATTCGGGCGCAACGTGAAGCACGACCGTACCATAAGCCGTGCCACTCATGCGGCCGTCCGAAATCCTGACCATATCGGTGACGCCCTTTTCGAGAATATGCTTGGGCAAACGGATATTTCCAAGTTCCGGCATGCCCGGATAACCTCTGGGGCCAATCCCCTTCAGAACGAGTACGCAGGTCTCGTCGATATTCAGAGACGGATCATCGATGCGCTTGTCGAGATCTTCCACGGATTCGAACACGACGGCACGGCCCGTATGTTTCATCAGGTGCGGACTTGCGGCTGATGGTTTCATCACAGCACCGTTTGGTGCAATGTTGCCCCTGATGATGCGCAGCGCGTTCTGCGGCTTGATCGGTTTGTCGAACGGCGCGATGACGTCGTGGTCAAGGCTTTCGACGCCAGCGAGTTCCTCCCGCAGCGTCGTTCCGCCTGCGGTACGCGCATCAAGGTTGAGCCTCTCCCCAAGCGATGCCATGACGGCCGGCAATCCACCCGCGGAGAAGAATTCCTCGACGAGGTACTTGCCGTTCGGAAGGATGTTGGCAAGAAGCGGGATTGACCGGCTGTTTTCTTCGAAGTCGGCAAGGGTCAGTTCAATCTCCAGGCGCCCCGCCAAAGCCAGCAAATGAATGATTGCATTCGTGCTCCCGCCGAGGGCAGCGTTGACTCGGATTGCATTCTCAAGCGCCGATCGATCGACGATCTTAGAGAACGCCAGATCTTCTCTGACCATCTCGACGATTCGCCGACCAGACAACTGCGCGGAGCCCTTCCGACGCCCATCAACCGCGGGAATGGCAGCAGATCCCGTGAGACTGAGGCCGAGGGCTTCTGCGATACAGCCCATCGTCGTTGCCGTCCCCATCGTGTTACAGGCGCCGTTACTGCGCGACATTCCGTATTCCGACGCAAGGAAAGCGTCCTTCGTCATACGCCCTGCCTTGTATTCGCCGTGCATACGAAAAATGTCGGAACCCGAACCTACCTGCCGCATCCCAACGCGACCGCTCAGCATCGTCCCACCGTGCACGACGATGGTCGGGAGATCGACGCTGGCTGCCCCCATCATGTAGGCGGGCGCCGTATTGTCGCATCCTGTTGGCAAAACCACGCCGTCGAGCGGGTTTGCGCGAAGTGTCGCCTCGAGCTCCATACTCATCATATTGCGGAAAAGCATTCCGCTCGGACGCATGATGGAGTCGCCGATCGACATAGTGGAAAACACAAGCGGGAAGCCGCCAGCTTCGAGCACACCGCGAGCAACCCATTCCGCCAGTTCCGTGAGATGGGCGTTGCAGGGGACCAGATCGGATGCCGAGTTGGCAATGCCGATTACGGGTTTGCCCTCGAACATATCTGGTAGCGCACCACGCGCCTTGAGGTGGGTGCGGTGCTCATACCCGGTATTGTCAATGCGCTTGAACCATGCCTCGCTACGGAGAGGTTTTTTGTCGACGGTCATCATGTTCTCCATTCGAAGCACCCCTCCCCGCCATCTTCGAGAGCGATGGGTTGCATTCACTATTCGTCGGAACGGTATTGGCGAGACGCCGCAGATTGCAGCGCCTCGCCAGACTGTCGCTATTTCTTGATTTCGCCCGCGAGCTTGTCGATGTATCCGCTCGCGATGCGGTCGACTTCGCCGATCGCGGTCTGCTCCTGGATGAAGAAGTTCAGCGACTGGATATCCGAATACGAAGCATCACGACGCAGGCCAAACGCGATGCCCTGCTTCGAGATAGCAGGCTCGGGGTTAAGCGTCACCCAGCGATCCTTGCCCGTCGCTGAAAACAGCGTGTTGCTGTCGCTGTCATCGACGAGGATGTCGCCTCTCCGTGAAGAGAGCGCCAGGCGAGTGGCGTCGATATCGGGCAGGCGCAGGATCGTTGCATTCTTGATCTGGCGCGTAAGTGTTCCGTCGATTGCCGTGCCCGACATGATGATGATCGTCACGCCGGCGACGTCGAGATCTGCGATAGACTTCGGTGCCGTGGAAAACTTCGGATTTGCCTTGTCGTAAACGCCGGAAACTTCGTACTGAACGACCGGCTGACTGAAGGCGATCGCCATAGCCCGCTTGGGATTCTGGTTCAAAGCCATGGACAGGTCCCAGCGATTGGCCTGCAAGCCGGCAACGATGTTGTCCCAGGTCGTGTCGACGATTTCAGCTTTTACGCCAAGGGCGTCCTGAGCAAACTTCTTGCAGAGGTCGACGAATGTACCGCTGTATTCGCCGCTTTGAGGATCGCGAATAACGTGCGGGGGCGCGACTGCCGCGCCGCAACGGAGCGTTCCGCGCTTCTGGATTTCCTGCCAGTAACCTTCGGCAGACTGGGCATTGGCCTGACCTGCTCCAGCGAGAACTGTTGCGCCGAGGATCAACCCGGTGATGAGCTTCGTAAGTTTCATTTTAACACTCCCAATTGTTGCTGCTGTTCCGTTGATTGCTTTTATTCGCATGCATCTGTTCGGTGGGTTCTGCTGGGTTGGTTTCCTTTCTATCGTGTCCAATCGGCGCTCGGCCTGGCTAAAAGCGATCTTGGCACCGATTGCAATTGTCGACAATAGCCCTTTAGGTGTTGCGGGCAGAATTTTTTCCGTGCAATGCTCTGCACTAGAGACCCGGCCGGCTCCCGTGATGTGTCGGGACGCCGGTTGCTACCTGCTGTGTTAGTCCGCTGGTCGCGCGGCCGCGCTCATATAGGACGTATAGACCAGCCAGCCCGCATCGATCGGCATGGTGATCCCAGTGATGGCGGACGCGGACGGAGAGCACAGGAAGAGGATTGCATCTGCAACCTCCCTCGGCTCGACGAACCGTCGCAGCGCGGACCTGGAAATGACAACAGAGGGGTCGCGTTCGCCGCGATCGATGCGGCTCTTCATCGCTTCGGTCATCGTATATCCAGGCGCTACCGCATTGACACGGACACCCTGCGGACCAAGTTCGGCGGCCATGATTTCGGTCAGCATCTTCAGCGCCGACTTGCTCATGGCATATGCCGGCTGTGGCCAGGGCTGGAAAGTGGTCAGCGAGCAGAGGTTCACAATCGATCCGCCGCCCGATTGCGCCATCTCTTCGCCGAAGGCGCGCGCAGTGAGCATCGTTCCGCGAAGGTTGACGTCGATGATGCGATCGAACTCTTCGACCGGCATCTTCGTCACCTTGGTGGCGTTCTGCAAAATGCCGCCAGAGTTCACAAGTGCCGACACAAGTCCATGCTCTGCATAGACCGCCTCTTTGAATTGCCTCACCGCCTGCTCGTCGGACACATCAAGATGACGGTAGCTGACCGCGGCACCCAATTCGGCAGCGATTGCCTTTCCCCGTTCGTCGTTGATGTCTGCGATAACAACCCGCCAGCCGGCAGACACGAAGCCGCGCACACTGGCCTCGCCAATCCCGCTTGCGCCGCCGGTGACAACCGCGAGCGGCGAAGAGGTTTGTTCATTTGTACTTGCCATTGCTGATCTCCTTAAAAATCTTTTTTCATGTCACGCTATGCGTGAAGGTGGGTGGCTTAACGGAGGGCCCGTTTGCCTTGAGGGTTCACACTGCCATTTTGACGAGCAGGCGCGTTTCCGCGGCATTGACCAGTCGCGTGAGCACCCAGCCGATAACAAAGTAGACGAGAGCCGCGGTGGTCAGTACCTCGACAGGTCTCGCAGTCACGTTCGATATGTTTTGAGCCGTGTACATAAGTTCGACCACGCCGACTGCCGAAACGAGCGCACTCTCCTTGAACAGGCTCACCAGGTTCGACATCAGGTTGGGAATGGCGCGTACGATTGTCTGTGGCGCGACCACATACATCATCTTCGAAAAACGGCTCAGACCAAGCGCTTTGCAAGCATCGTGCTGATCTTGCCCGATCGATCCCAAGGCAGCCCGAAAGGACTCGCTGGTGATCGCCGATGTATAGAGTGTCAGGGCAATCACGGCCGAGATGAAGGGACTGAGCTCAACGTCGAGAATGATCGGGAAACAGAAGAAGACCCAGAACAAGGTAATCAGGACCGGCGTACCGCGCAGCACCTCGACATAGAGAGAGCAGGCCCAGCGGACCGGTCGAACGTTGGACTTGCGTCCAACACCGATGAGAAAGCCGAACACAACGCTTGCCAGTCCGCAAAGCACCGTAATCTGGAGGGTCAGAACGAGCCCTTTGAGCAACGCCGGACCGTATTGCAGAACAACAGAGAAATCGAGATCTTGCATGATCTTACACCTTGTTCATACGCTCCAGCCGGTGTTCAAAGAACGCGGCTAGACGACCAAAGGGGATCGCGACAACCAGATAAAACGCCGCGAGGAAGGTAAACGTCTCGATTGGGCGGTAGGTCTGGGTCGAGAGCTGCTTGCCCTGATACATCAGGTCGGCAACACCCACGAGTGCAACAAGCGAGCTTTGCTGAAAGATACCAATCGCATTTGTGATCAGGACCGGCGTCGCAGTCCTGATTGCCTGGGGTAGCACGATGTATCTGGTGTAGTTCCAACGGCCGAGGCCAAGTGCGACACCAGCATCCCTTTGCGCTGCGGGAATGGATTGGATGGCAGCCCTGAATGCTTCACCGTTGAACGCCGTCTGGTTCATTCCGAGGATGAGGACCCCCATGAATACCGGCGACCACCACACCTCGAAGATCATCGGTATACAGAAGAAGAACCACACGACCTGAACGAGGACGGGCGTACACCGAAACAGGTCGATATAGAAGCGCGCGATCCACCGTATCGGTGCGATGCGGGCATTCGAGAGCAGGGCTAGAGGAAACCCGGCAACAAGCCCGATGATGTTTGCCCACACCGTGAGCTGGAGGGTGATTTTTAATCCCTCCAGAAGCGCGGGCCAGGCATTGAGGACGAAAAAGAAATCGATGTTTTGCATGGTCGTTCGTCCATCTCAGCGATCTGCATGCAGCACGTTGTGGATGAAGTCACGCGCCCTGGCGGTCTTCGGCGCACGGAAGAATTCGTCAGGTGGAGCGTCATCGGCAACGACACCGCCATCGCAGAAGACCACTCTAGTTGCGATCTTCTTTGCGAACCACATATCGTGCGTGACAATCATCATCGGCATGCCGCCGTCCGCGAGCTCGGTCACCATGCTAATCACTTCGTTCACGAGTTCCGGATCGAGTGCCGATGTCACTTCATCGAACAGCATCAGTTTCGGGTCGAGCATCAACGCCCTTGCGATCGCGACGCGCTGTTTTTGACCGCCGGAAAGAGCAGCCGGATAGGCCTTGGCCTTGGCCTTGAGCCCAAACCGGTTGAGCAATTCGAGTGCGCGCGCTTCTGCCTCATCACGCCTCACGCCACGTGACCTAACGGGCGCAAGAGTGAGGTTACCAAGCACGGTGAGGTGAGGAAAGAGCGTGTAACTCTGAAAAACCATGCCGATCTGCTTTTGCATTTCGGCGTTAATGGTCGTTTTTTTCGGCGCGCCGGCGATATAGTTTTTGCCGTCGACTTTGATCTCACCGCCCTGGACATCCTCGAGCCCCATGACGCAGCGGAGAAGCGTACTTTTTCCTCCGCCGCTGGGACCGATTACAAGCAAGCGGTCAGTTTTCTGCATGTCGAGGTTCAAGCCATTCAGGACTTTAATCTGTCCCTGCGCATAGCTTTTTTGCAGGTTTCGTATCGAAATGAAGCTTTGGTCTGTCATCAGGGTCTCCTGAATCGAAGCCTGATCCAACAGGCGGTTAGGGAACGTCCGACCCACAAGCTCGCGGGCCAGACGCGATATTAGCGCGGGCCTACGAATGGGCCACAACGCTCGATGGCGATACGCACAGTCTCTTCTGGATCCCGTTCCCACCAGTCCAGTTCAGAGAAAAGTTCCAGCTCGAACGGACCGTCGTAACCGATGTCATCAAGCCATCCCCGAATGGTAGCGAAATCAATCACCCCATCGCCCACCATGCCACGATCACGGAGGTTCCGCGTCGGGACTAGCCAGTCGCAATAGTGGAACGTGTGGATGCGGTCTTTCCCGGCACGGCGAAGCTCTCGCTCAAATGCGGGGTCCCACCAGCAATGATAGACGTCCGCGACCAGGCTGGCAGCTTTGTCACCTAACTCGTCGATAAGATCATTGGCATCCGTGATCAGGTTGAGTGCGCTGCGATCGCCACAATACATCGGATGCAGCGGCTCAAGTCCGAGTTTTACCCCTGAGGCCGCCGCGTAAGGCGCGAGTTCGGCAAAAGCATCGTGAATGCGCCTGCGCTGGGCGGGCAAGTCTTTGTCACCCTGCGGCAAGCCGCCGATTACCATGACGACGCAGGGGGCGCCGATGGCAGCCGCCTGGTCGATGATCCGGCGGTTCTCATCGATCTTGGCTCGGCAAGCTGCCGGATCGGTTTCGCTGACCCATGCACTCGTGCAGAGCGAAGCAACCCACATCTGTGCGTCGCGCAGGTGCTTGGCGGTTTGTTCGACGCCATAATCGTCGAGGAAGTTCCGCCACACCGCTATACCTCTGATTCCTTGGCGCGAATAGCCTTCGATCGCCTGAGGCATGGTCCATGTGGGGGTCGTGATCTGATTGATCGCAAAGCGCGTAAGATCGTACTGGGTCACGCGAAAGCCTCCTGTGCGCGTCGTGCGCCGGTTGCTGCTGCATTGATGGTGATACCGTCTTCTTCGAACACGATGCCGTGGTGTTCACGGGCAAAGGCGGCAGTGATTTTGCCATTCGAGAGATCGTCGGCGATGAGCTCGAGCGAGCGCTTTAGCGGATCCCCGTAGCCGCCGCCGCCAGCCTGTTCGTGGCGGATCACGACATCGCGGCCGATGGTGCGGGTGATCTTGGCGGGAAGGCGAGTGTTTTCGCCCTCCGGATCAAGGATATTGACGCAAGGTGCTGCCGGCTTGCCGCCGAACAGGCCGTAGGGCGCATGATCATGCCGGTCCGCGCGAATCTGCAAAACGGCTTCCTCGGCGAGGAGGCGGTAAGTGCGGATCAGGCCGAGGCCCCCGCGATACTCTCCGGCTCCGCATGAATCGGGGCGCAGGCTGTATTCGTCCATCATAAGCGGATAACGGACCTCTAGCGTTTCCACCGGCAGGTTCGACATGTTCTGCGAGGGGTTGGTGACGCCCTCGACCCCATCCTTGTTCCAGCGGCCGCCCCAGGCGCCGTTGATCATGTCGACCAGAACGAATGGTTCGCGGGTTTCTTTATCCCAGCCGCCGAAGGCCAGAACTGTGTTGCCGCCCTCGCCCGCCGCCATGACCTTTTTGGGTGCGATCTGCGACAACGCTCCCAGGACGGTGTCAACCACGCGATAGCCGGTTAGAGCCCGGGCTGCCACCGGCGCCGGCATCTGCGGGTTGAGGATCGAACCTCCCGGCGCGGTGATAGTGATGGCGCGATACACGCCAGCATTGTTCGGCACCTCCGCGTCGAGCGCGCAGCGCACGGACAGATAAGTTGCCGACTTGACGAAGGATAGCGTCGAGTTGATCGCGCCCTTAACCTGCGGCGAAGACCCCGCGAAATCGACATCGAGGTGATCACCCTTGACGGTGAGCTTGACCTTGATCGGGATTGCGTCCGTTGAAAACCCGTCGCCGTCGATGAAATCCTCGAAATAGTAGTCGCCATCCGGCCACGAGCGGATAGCGGCACGCGTGAGCTGCTCGCCGTAGTCGATCAGGTCGTCGAAATAGCTGTCCAGCTCATCCGCACCATAACGCTCGATCAGGCGGAGCAACTCACGCTCGCCGAGATTGCAGGTGGCGAACTGCGCTTCGAGGTCGCCGAGGACCAGTTCCGGCAGACGCACGTTCTTGGTGATGATGCGTATCAGCGTATCGTTGAGAACGCCCTTGTCGTAAAGCTTCATCGGCGCAATACGAAGACCTTCCTGGTAGATCTCGGTCGAGTCCGCTGCATTCGAGCCGGGGACGCGGCCGCCGACGTCACAATGATGCGCAATGACCACCGAGAATCCACGAAGCGTATCGGCGTGGAAGATGGGCCGGATCATGAAGATGTCCGGAAGATGCATGCCCCCTTCATACGGGTCGTTGAAAACGATCACGTCGCCGGGAGCCAGGTTGTCGGCGTACTTTGCCATGATGACGTCCATTGCATCCGGCACGGCGCCAAGATGCAACGCGACCGTTTTTGCCTGCGACAGGATGCGCCCATGCTTGTCGCAAAGCGTGACGGAGTAATCGAGAACGTCCCGGACGATCGGGGAGCGTGCGGTGCGCATGACGGCGAAGGCCATGTCGTCGACGATGGTGTCGAGCGCATTTTTGATGACAGCGAAGGTGATCGGATCGTTGGTTTTCTGGGCCATGAGGCTGTTCCTTCCGAAAGACTCAAGCAAGTGTGGCGACAACGTTGCCGAAGGCGTCGAGGTCAGCGGTGGCACGCGGAGGTATGACGATGGTGGTGTCCGGGCTCTGAATGATGAGCGGTCCCTGCACGCCACCCTTGAAGGTGCTGCGCTCGTAGATCGGCGTATCCACCCAGCCGTCCGTGCGAGAATGATAGATCTTGCGGCTCGTGGCTTCTGCTGTGGCAGTGTCCGGCGCATGCGGAACGAAGCTCAGCCGATTGCCCTGATTGCCGCTCGCGTTCAGACGAATGTTGACGATCTCAACCCTATCGTCCGAGGCATAGCCGTAGATCCCCTTGTAGGCCTCAAGGAACGCCGCACGAAGCAGATCGCGATCGCGCTCTGTGACCGTTTCCGGCAGAGCAATCGGGAGTTCGAAATCCTGGCCCTTGAAGCGAAGATCGGCCTCGAAGCCGCATTCGATTTGTTCGGGGCTGTAGCCTGTTGGTTTCCACGCGGAACTGAGCCGGTTTTTCCACCGAGAAGT
The DNA here is from genome assembly GCF_027871645.1 of Agrobacterium sp. ST15.13.015. Lineage (NCBI taxonomy): Bacteria > Pseudomonadati > Pseudomonadota > Alphaproteobacteria > Hyphomicrobiales > Rhizobiaceae > Agrobacterium > Agrobacterium sp. ST15.13.015. The sequence continues at coordinate 73,977 of NZ_JAQAHF010000016.1, read as the reverse complement.
GAGCCACCTCTGAGTATGGTTTTCTGATCAGGACTTGGTCAAGGGGTTGGCTTTTCTCCTTTCTTCTGGGCTGCGGCGGCCGAGCTGGCTTTGAAGCGGAAGCTGTCATTTCCAGTTTCCAGGATATGACAACGGTGGGTGAGACGGTCGAGGAGAGCGGTCGTCATCTTGGCGTCGCCGAAGACGGTTGCCCATTCGCTAAAGCTGAGGTTGGTGGTGATCACCACGCTGGTCCGCTCGTAGAGCTTGCTCAGCAGGTGGAACAGCAGTGCTCCGCCTGAGGCGCTGAACGGCAAGTATCCCAGCTCGTCCAGGATGAGCAGATCGAGGCGGACCAGCGTCTCGGCGATCTGGCCTGCCTTGCCCTTGGCCTTCTCCTGCTCGAGAGCATTGACCAGTTCGATGGTCGAGAAGAAGCGGACCTTTCGGCGATGATGCTCGATGGCTTGGATTCCAAGAGCGGTCGCGACATGCGTTTTTCCAGTGCCAGGGCCACCGATAAGGACAACGTTCTGCGCCCCATCCATAAACTCGCATCGGTGCAGTTGGCGCACGGTAGCCTCGTTGATCTCGCTGGCGGCGAAGTCGAAGCCGGAGATGTCTTTGTACGCAGGAAAGCGAGCGGCCTTCATATGATAGGCGATGGAGCGGACCTCGCGCTCGGCCATCTCAGCCTTCAGCAACTGGGACAAGATCGGCACGGCCGTATCAAAGGCTGGAGCCCCTTGCTCGATCAGGTCCGTGACCGCCTGGGCCATGCCATACATCTTCAGGCTACGCAGCATGATGACGACGGCAGCACTTGCGGGGTCATGACGCATGGCGACCTCCTGCGATCCGGGCGCGTAGGCCATCATAGCGTTCGACATTGGCCTTGGGTTCACGCAGCAAGGTCAGCGCCTGTGGCGTATCGATGTCGGGACCATCGATTGTCTTGCCGTCGATCAGCCGATGCAGCAGGTTCAGCACATGCGTCTTGGTCGCCACCCCCGCATCCAAGGCCAGTTCCACCGCCTTGAGGACGACCTGTTCGTCGTGATGAAGCACCAGAGCGAGGATATCGGCCATCTCACGATCACCGCCGGGGCGGCGAAGCATCTGATCTTGCAACTGTCTGAAGGCCAGCGGCAATTCCAGGAAGGGTGCGCCATTGCGCAGGGCTCCTGGCTTGCGCTGGATGACGGCAAGGTAATGCCGCCAGTCGTAAATCGTCCTCGGCGGTTTATCGTGGCTGCGTTCTATGATCCGCGGATGTTCGCAGAGAATATTGCCCTCGGCCGCAATGACCAGTCGCTCGGGATAAATCCGCAGGCTGACGGGCCGGTTCGCAAATGATGCTGGCACGCTGTAACGATTACGCTCGAAGGTGATCAAGCATGTCGGCGAGACGCGTTTGCTCTGCTCGACGAAACCGTCAAATGCAGTCGGCAACGCCATCAATGCTGCCCGCTCATCAGCCCAAACATCCGCGATCGTGCCGGACAAGGTGCCATGCGCCGTCTCTCGCCACAGGTCCTGGCAATGCTGTTCCAGCCAGAGGTTCAACGTGGCCAAATCCGGGAAGTCCGGCATCTGTTGCCATAGCCGTGGTCGGGCATCCTGGACGTTCTTCTCGACCTGACCCTTTTCCCACCCCGCGGCGGGATTACAGAACTCGGGCGCAAACACGTAGTGGTTGGTCATCGCGAGGAAACGGATGTTGACCTGCCGCTCCTTGCCGCGACCCACGCGGTCGACCGCCGTCTTCATGTTGTCGTAAATGCCGCGACCAGGTACGCCGCCGAACACGCGGAACCCGTGCCAATGGGCGTCGAAGAGCATCTCATGCGTTTGCAGCAAGTAGGCTCTGACCAGAAACGCCCGACTGTGCGAGAGCTTGATGTGTGCGACCTGAAGCTTGGTACGCTCGCCGCCGATCACGGCATAATCTTCACTCCAATCGAATTGGAATGCTTCGCCTGCACGGAAAGACAGCGGAACGAATATGCCGCGGCCAGTCGTCTGCTGCTCAACTCGCCACTCACGGGCAAAGGCGGCGACCCGACCGTAGGAGCCGGTAAACCCGAGAACAACCAGATCAGCGTGAAGCTGCTTCAGCGTTCGGCGCTGCTTGCGCGACCTCCCGGCCTCAGTCTTCAGCCAGGCCGCCAGTTTGTCGGCAAAAGGATCAAGCTTGCTCGGCCGCTCCGGTACCGTGAACGTCGGCTCGATCGTACCAGCGTTCAAATACTTCGCGATCGTGTTACGCGACAAACCGGTATGCCGACTGATCTCGCGGATCGACTGCTTCTCGCGCAGCTTCATCCGACGGATGATGTTTAAAAGTCCCATGTGGATCACTCCGTTGCCCCCGTCGCTCACCGCGTTGGGGGAAGGTTCACATGGCTCAATTCTCAATGGAAATTATGCGCCTAACCGGCTCAGTTCTGCGTGGAAACCAACACGGGAGCAAGTGAGGTGTCGAAACGTAGGTTCCAACGTAGGAGTCCCGTCGGTGTCTGGGCGCAGCGAGCGATTACGATCGACAGCGTGAATTCCTCGTTGACCGTCACTCGATCGGTTTCGCTGTCCTGCCACGCCTCGCTGCCAGAGGATTTCAAGGCACCTATCACTTGCTCAAGGACTTCGGGATGGCGTTTGCGGAGTTCTCGATTGATTTCGACGTAACTATAGTCTCGATCGGGATTGAAGCCCACGAGGCTGTAGGCTCGAAGCAGGCTACCGAACCGCGAGCTATACGCGCTGCTTGATGGCATGCCGTCGCATTCATCGATGACGATACCCGATAAACTTCCCGTTCGCTGGTACAGGTCTCGTAGAGACTGCAGCATCTCTTCATCGCTCAGCCGGAACGACCGGGCGTTGATAACAGTTCGAGCTGCCTCGAAGAGGAATCGCTCGATGACAGCGTCGAACACACCGTTAGCCCTGATCCACATGTCGGGATCATTACGGACATGCCGTTTCTTTAATTTGAAAGACTGTCGGTTCCACACATTGTCGCCGGCATATTTCTCATTGATCAGGATTTGATGGACGGTCCCTCTCGTCCAGTTGCGCTCAAGGTCGGATTTGATGCCCCGCTTATTCAGATCAGCTGCAATTTCGCTCTCACTTTCCCCGTGATGGACAAATCTGCGATATATTTCGCGAACCAGCTCCACCTCTTCAACCGGCCCCAAAGTGAGGATCACACGGTCAGTCTGAATGCTTTTGTGCTCACCGCGCTGTAGAATACCTTTCACCTGGCCGCGTTCATCGATCAGGGTTCGTCGTAAGCCGAAACCAGCTGGTCCGCCTTGCCGGTACCCCTTTTCGATCAGGCGGCCCTGCCCTGCGAAAACCTTCGCCGACAACTCACGACTATACTCTCCAGCCATAGCCCGCTTAACGCCTTTGACGATGGTGGACACCGGGCTGCCGTCATTTTCAAACTGTTCGGCGCAATACTGGACAGAGATCCCGGCACGGCGGCAGATGTATTCGTAATAAGCGCTTTCATCGGCATCTTGGAACCGGCCCCATCGACTTACGTCATAGACCAGGACCATCGTGAAATCTGTTGTGCCGACCTGCACATCCTCGATGAGCTGGCGCAGTGCATCGCGCCCTTCGATTTTTAGGCCACTTTTTCCTGAATCCGCGTATGTCCGGACAATCTCGATACCACGCGCCCGAGCATAGTCCCGAATTGCCTCCGATTGGTTTTCGGTGGAATATCGCTGATGATCGGTCGACATACGGACATATTCGGCAGCCCGAATTGGCTGCGGCTCCGATGACATGCCGTTAAAGGTCTCCCGATCCACTTTTTGCCCCTCCTGTCGTTGATCAAAGGCGCTTGATCCTGAGGCTGGCGCGGCGCCGAGCACATCCATTTTTGCAGACATCCGCATCGCAATCCTAGCGCATGAAGGAGCGGAAGATGTTGCCGAAAAAGGGCAGTAAGTTGCCGACTTGGCCCGGCTTTCTGGGTGACCGAGAGGTCCTTGCCCTCACCGTCGCCGGTCTCTTGAAGAAAGAGCATGGCGATAGTCACCGCGCAATCAAGGAGTTGATGCGCCAGACAGGCGCCAGCGAACGAACCGTAAAACACTGGCTGTCTGGTCAACATGCTCCAGAGGTTATGTTTTTCCTTCGGCTCGTGGTCTCCTCGCCGGTCGTAAGAGCGTTTGTACTTGGTATCATCGAAGGCCCGGCATCCGAGCAAACTTCTCCTGCGAACGATCGCGTCATTCGCTTTGCGACCAGAGAAGCTTACGCCACCGGCGAAGCCGCTAACACCACGCTGGCAGCAACCAGACGCCGCAATGACCCTTATCGTGTCCCTGAACGTGACCCTAAAGATGACCCTGAACCACAATCCTTCAATCAGCGACAGCTATGGTTTTTGGAGCAGATCAGAATGGGTGAGCGCTTCAGTGCGAAGGAGATCGTTCAGACTTGGCATGTCAGTTTGAAAACCGCGCGTCGGGATATCAGCGCATTGCTTCATTCCAAGTTACTGGAGTACATCGGATCGCGAAGAAAGGGTCGTTATCGAACGAACTCACGATGAGAAGGGATATCAGTCGGCCTCATCGGCGTCATGTCCACCAGATGCGATGTCGGCAAGATCTTTGTTGGAGGTATCGAACGTGCCTCGTCTGCTCAGAAGCCCAGCATCCTCAAGTGCCTCGATGTTGGGAAGGTCACGCAGGGTCTCAAAGCCAAAAACCGACAGAAATCGGGGTGTTGTCACATAGGTGTAGGGCGCACCGGGTGTCGGACTTCTCGGCCCTGATACGATGAGGCCCGCATCTCGCAGGCCGGCGATCGTGTCACGACTGACCTCCTTACCGAAAACCTCCGCCAATTCGGCCCGGGTGATCGGCTGAAAATATCCCACCGCCGTCAACACCATAGACTCGGTCTCTGACAGCCGTGGTGCAATTGATCTCGCCGGAGCGGTCGAAATGCGAATTGTCTCAGCAAACCGCGCTCGGGTGCGATGCTGCCATCCGCCTGCGACCAACACGAGTTCGTATGGTCGATCTCGTAATTCGTCGATGAGGTCATCAACCAACAGATCAATACTGCACTCTTTGCCGACCACCCGCGCCAGCATCTCGCGGCTGACCGGTTCGGACGAGGCGAATATCACCGCCTCTACCCGCAACATCCACTCACGCCACCGCAGTTCTGGAGGCAGTCCCTCGAGCTCACGATCATAAAGGACCTCCTGCTGGCGGTCTTTCGCTTGGAGTTGACTTGTTTTTGCTGCGCTCGCTCCCCTCATCGTCATAACCCATAAATTCGAAAGGAAGAGCGGCCGGACAGTTCCCGCACTGCTTCGAAACTCTCCAGCCGCTCAAACAGTCGAGTGGCTGCCCAGCGTGACAGATTGCACCCCGGCGCCGAGGCCGGAACCGCGTCTTCATTGAGGAGCTTTTGGATAACCGCATCGCCCCCCTTGGTCCTCACCTTTGGCACTGCTGCCATTAACCGAGCGGCACGGCGATCAATGTCAGCGGCAGATTGAAGCGCCGCCTCGACACTGCTGACCAGCGCCAGACAAATTGCCTTCGGATAAGCTGGCTCACCTGGCCGCACTCGACCTCTTCCGCCGATAGTGCGGAATGCAGACCCGAACCGTACAGGCAGCAGAAGCGGCACGGGTCGCGCCCATCTCAGCTTCTGGGCCAGTACGATGTCTGCCAAAGCCAGAGCCAGGACCTCCGCGTCCGGACGAAGCGCCATGATCGCGGATACCAGATCAGCAATCGCAATGGGGGCCGCGCGCCCGGACTGGATTGCCACATCGGCGAGATCCGCGATCGAGCACAGCTCCGTGTCCCATCGGATAGACAGAAGCTCGACCAGTTCCCTGACAAACGCAGTACCGGGCATCGCTGTTCGACGTGCCAGCATTCGTGTGGCCAAAAACAGCTTTCCGGCCGGTCCCGGGTCTCCATTCGCGGGAGTCAGCAAAACGGCGTCGCGCAGCGCATTCTCTTCTTCATTCCGATCGAGCATGCGGGCCGCGACGGCGGCTGATTTCAGGGCTAGGCGGTCGCGCCAGCAGCCGAGCCAAGGAGGGTCGGCGCGGATCAAATCATCGAGGGATTTCAATCCGATACCGGCGGCGAAGGCGGCATCAATTTCGTCGATGTCACGGCCATATGCCAACGTCCAGCCCGGCATGTTCGCCGACCATATCACTGATGGAATTTGCACTTTGGTGATCGAGTTCATGCTTCGCAGTATAGATCAAATGTGCGGTTTAGGCTATCTATATCGATGCAAACCGCACTACATGTCAGAAATATAAAACGTCCGATAATCTTGCATTATCGGACGTTCTGCTCATTATAGAGAAATGGCCCAAATCATCGAGCAAAACACCAAAAATCATGTCGAGGAGACCTCAGCGCCGTCTCTCAGCACGGCGGCTGGGCGTGATGTTTCCGCGCCGGAGGTGTCAGGCGCAAGCCCCCTCCCCTCTCTCTCCGGCGGTGGCGAGACACCTGCTCATCTTGCCAGCCTCGCCGATCGCGCTCGTGGCTATGTCCAGGCGGCCAGTTCCGCCAACACGCGCAAAGCCTACGCGGCCGACTGGAAGCATTTTTCGGCGTGGTGCAGGCGCTCCAATCTGGCCCCCCTGCCCCCGCATCCGCAAACCGTCGGACTTTACATCACAGCCTGCGCTTCCGGCACAGCTGAACGGGGTGCAAAAGCGAACTCTGTCTCGACCATCGAACGCCGCCTCTCCTCACTCTCCTGGAACTATGCCCAGCGTGGCCTCTCGCTCGATCGCAAGGACCGGCATATCGCCACCGTGATGGCCGGCATCCGCAACAGCCACGCCAAGCCACCTGTCCAGAAGGAAGCGGTCATGGCTGAGGATATCATTGCCATGGTCGAAACGCTCGATCGCGGCTCCCTGCGCGGCCTGCGTGATCGGGCCATGTTGCTCATCGGCTTTGCTGGCGGCCTTCGGCGCTCCGAGATCGTCGGCCTCGACCTGAAGGCCGACCAGACTGAGGACGGTCGTGGTTGGATCGAGATCCTCGACAAGGGTATGATTATTACGCTGCGCGGTAAAACCGGATGGCGAGAGGTCGAGGTCGGTCGCGGCTCGGCCGATGCGACCTGCCCGGTCGCCGCAATCGAGACTTGGATCAAGTTCGCCAAGATGGCTCATGGCCCCCTTTTTCGCCGCGTGACCGGGCAAGGGAAAGCTGTCGGCTCGGAGCGGTTGAACGACAAGGAGGTTGCTCGGCTTGTGAAAAGGGCCGCAATGGCTGCAGGCGTTCGCGGTGATCTCAGTGAGATCGAACGCGCCATCAAATTCTCCGGACATTCCCTTCGCGCGGGCTTGGCCTCCTCCGCTGAAGTCGACGAGCGTTACGTCCAGAAACAGCTCGGTCATGCTTCAGCGGAGATGACACGCAGATATCAGCGCCGGCGGGATCGCTTCCGCGTGAATCTGACTAAGGCATCAGGGCTTTAGTTGGCCCCTCCCCTACTCCGCAGTGAAATCGTAAGAGGATATTTCAGCGTCGAATTTCTCGCTTAGCGCTTCAATTGAAATCGGAAGCTAAAAGCCACAGCCGGCGTCGAAAGCCGGCTGCATCAGGGCACTCATGCTGATTTTCGTGAGATCGTAAGCCATTGAATTTATGGTAAATGATTTGCTAAAGGAACTCTATTTAAATATTACGGTTCGCCACATGGTATGATTATCGGTTGGCATTCTAACCATCGATAAGTAACCCTTATCAAAAGTGATGCGTACAGCCTGCTTGTACGCCTTGCCAATTGAGCTATAATAGCGGTCATCTCAGCTTTCGGAGGCCGTCCATGCCGCAGTCGACCTACAAGATCAGCGAGGCGCGCAAGAATTTCGCCGAGGTGCTCGAACGCGCCAATCAGGGCGAGGAAATCATCATCATGCGCGGCAACGAAATCTATGCCCGGATCGGCCCCGCCGATGGCGGCAAGCGACCGTTTGGCCTGTTGCGTCATCGCCAACTTCCCGACGACCTGTTCGACGACGTCGATGCCGAACAGGCGGCGATCGACGCCGGCGACTTCACCGAAGAAACCGGCATCTGGCAGGGCGAGTCCAGCGATCCTAAGAACCGCTCATGAAAGTGCTGCTCGACAGCCATGCCGTCTACTGGTGGACGATCGGCAGCGATCGGCTCTCGGCGACCGCCCGTTCGCTGATCGAGGACAAGGCCAACACGATCCTCGTCAGCGCCGTCTCCTTCTACGAACTCGACAACAAGATGCGGCTGAAGAAGCTCGACCTGAAACCGCAGGAACTGCGCGCCGCGGTGACCGCCAGCGGCCTGCAGACTCTTGCCATCAGCGATCTGCATGCCGAACTCGCCGCTGCCTTCGATTGGGAGCATCGCGACCCCTGGGACCGGATTCTGGCGGCCCAGGCGCGGCTCGAGCATTGCGCTTTCGTCTCCACCGATCTGGTATTCGATGCAGTGCTGCACGAACGTGTCTGGTAGAGGACGTTGAACATGAAACTCCTGGTTGAGATTGACGAGGCCTCGGCACGGCTCGAGGAATTGATTGACCTGGCGGCAGGTCAGGATGAGATCCTGATCTGCCGCCACAGGCGGCCGATTGCTGCGCTGACATCGATTGCCGCCGGGGAAGGGACGATGGACGAGGTCCTGAGGCTGGCTGCCGAGGGACGCGCCACCGTGCCCGCTGATGCGACCTCCAACCACGATGATCTCCATGACGACCACGGCCTGCCCCGATGAACGTCGTCAATCGCTGCACTCACGGACGAGGAAGAGGGTGCCATGGATGACCGGGTGAGATTTGCGCTCGAAAAGCTCCTGAACGTCGCCCACGAGGACACCGGCCAAGGCCGGCGCGTCGCCAACTTCCTGCTTGCCTGGTGGAACGCCGACGTGCATGGCGGTTTCGATCTCACCGATCTTGCCAATGTCGATCCGCACATTGGTGCGGACATGGCGACGATCTTCACCTTTCTCGCCCGCGAGGAGGACATCGTCTACCCGTATGACTACCGGAGCGAGATCGAGCAGATCATCGCGCGGTGGCGGCCACAGAAGGAGCAGGCCTAATGGTCGCGCGGCCGGGTCAGCCGGCGGTGCCGCCGGCGGTCGAGCGCCGCGCAGAACAGCTCGATACGATCGCCGCGGTGCTGCCGATCGACCGGCGCGACAAGCTCGCCGAGTTATTGACCGACCAGGATGTCGAGACACTGCGGCATCTCGTCAACGAAGGCATGGGCGAAAACACGCTGCGCGCGCTGACCTCCGATCTTGCCTATCTGGAAGCCTGGTCGTTAGCCGCAACCGGATCTCCCCTGCCCTGGCCGGCGCCGGAGGCGCTGCTGCTGAAATTCGTGGTGCATCATCTTTGGAATCCGCGCCAGCGCGAGACCGATCCCGAGCACGGCATGCCGGCCGACGTCGAGCACGCGTTGCGGGATGGCGGCTTCCTCAGGTCCACCGGCCCGCATGCGCCGGACACGGTGCGGCGGCGGCTCGCGAACTGGTCGACGCTAACGAGATGGCGCGGCGCTCAAGGTGCTTTCGCCTCCCCTGCCCTGAAGTCGGCCGTTCGCCTCGCCGTCCGTGCCGTGCCGCGACAACGCCTTCGTAAGAGCGCCAAGGCGGTGACCGGCGACGTGCTGGCGAAGCTGCTGGCAACCTGCGGCGAACACAGTCTCCGCGATCTGCGCGATCGGGCGATCCTCATGGTCGCCTTCGCATCCGGCGGTCGTCGCCGCAGCGAAGTCGCCGGCCTCCGAAGAGAACAATTGACGATCGAAGCCCCGGTTGAGGCTGAGGATGGAAGCCTCCTCCCCTCTTTGTCGATTCACCTCGGTCGGACCAAGACCTCCGGCGCCGATCAGGACGAAGTCGTCTATTTGACCGGCCGACCGGTAGTCGCCCTGAACGCCTGGCTGGCGGCCGGCAAAATCGAAAGTGGCAGCGTGTTTCGGGCGATCGACCGCTGGGGCAATGTCAGCCGCCGGGCGCTCGATCCGAAGGCCGTCAACGACATCGTCAAGCAGCGGGTAAGGATGGCCGGGCTGGAGCCGGCGGAGTTTTCGGCGCACGGGCTGCGATCCGGGTACCTCACGGAGGCTGCGAACCGAGGCATTCCCCTACCCGAAGCGATGGAGCAGTCGCGGCATCGATCGGTCCAGCAGGCGTCGAGCTACTATAACAGTGCGGTACGGCGAAGTGGCAAGGCCGCCCGGATGCTCTGAAGACCGCGCTGGACGAAATTGAAGAGGATGGCGGATAGGGTATTCATCGGAGGGCTTGATTCGGATCCTCTACGTAGCGTAGCCCTTCCTCACACTCGAAACGTGCCGTCCAGGACATCAAATGGCCTCCTCAAACTTGCAACGGCTTGGACTGGCGAACCAAAGGCCCGTCGCTGAGAAGGTTGCCATCCTCGTCGGACCCAACGGCTCCGGCAAAAGCCGCTTTCTTCGCGAACTCGCGATCCAGATCCGTGGTGATCGGGATCTGGCAATCATTTCCAACACCGCCCATGATCGCTTTTCCGGCTTGCGTGGATTGAAGCGCATCACGGCCGGCAGAGGCAGCAGGTCTCCAAAGAGCATCGTCAAGCGCGCGATCGGAAGGACCATCGACCAACCGGACTCACGATTTTACCAGATCGGCGCGATCCTCGAATACTGCGGTTATCGGCCACGGTTCGGGTTCCTCGTCGATTCGGACCCGTACACGGCATATCTAGACCCAGCAGATTTCCTGTTCGATCCAAACGACTACGACGCAGTCGTCGCATTCTTGCGTCGGCATAACCCTGCCGAAATTCTCTGGATTCACCAAGGGGAATCGGCGTTGTCGTTTTCATTGGGTCGAGAATTCGGAGCTATCCTCCGAAGCGAGGATAGCCTTCGACGGCTTGGACGCATTCGCGGAATCCAGGTCTTTCTCGAAAGGCACGATGGCGAAGTCATTGAGCTACTGAATGCCAGTTCGGGTGAACTCGCACTGATTTCCTCCCTCGTGTTCTTGATCAGCTCCATCGGCCAGGAACCGGTTATCCTGATTGACGAGCCAGAGAACAGCCTACATCCCCGCTGGCAGCGGGAGTATCTCGAGAAGATCGTCGCGGCAGTCTTTTACCGCAACGCCACGATCGTCGTCGCGACCCACGCGCCTTTGATCGTCGTTGGTGCTCTTGGAGCCTTGCCCGATATTGTCTCTGTGTTTCAAGTTCAAGATGGCGAACCGTCCGTACTCGATCTGCAGGAGGCCAAGGACTCAGCAGCGAACGTGGAAGGCGTCCTTTGGCGCGCTTTTGATGTGATCACGCCAGCAAGCCATTTCGTGAGCGAGGAGATGGTAGGTGTCGTTGCGCGGGTAGAACGCGGTGAAATTACCCGCGACAGCGCGATTGCGCTCGTCAACGATATGGCGATCAAGAGCTTCGACGAAAAACAGCGGAAGTTTTTCAAAGCGGTTGAAGACTTGATGGAGTAGGTCGATGCACAGCGGCGCGGGGACAACAAGAGCGATGGTTGACCGCTATTTGCCGGCGCTTGACGATTTTCAGCTGAGTGTGGAGGAAGCTGCGGCGGTCGGGAAGGCCTTGGAAATAGAGAAGCCCTGGGACTGGAAGTCCGAGGACCAGAACGAACTGCAGGCGCTCAAAAGCGCGAAGGACAAGATCCTCGCCTATCACCTCGCGCGCCATGGCGGAAATTGCTGTTATTGCCGCCTGAACCTAAATGGTGCGGGCCCGTACATGACCGATCGCGAGCACATCCTTCCCAAGGGAAAGCCGGTCTACAAACCATTCAGCTATGCGATCTGGAATCTCGCGGCCGCGTGCAAGCGGTGCAACATGCAGTTCAAGCGTAGCGGAGACGGCTTTGTCGTAGACGCGGACGATTCAACCAAGTTTCAAGACAGCAATAACTATCGCTTTGTGCACCCAAATTTCGACGCCTACAGCGAGCACCTGATACGGCTCGAAGCGCAGGTTGACACCAAGAACATCGTTGTGTTCGTGAAGACGGCCGGGAGTGAGAAGGCAATCTACACCCATGACTTCTTCGCCTTGCATGAACTGCAGGTCGATAGTTTCGACAAAGCGCAGGGTCTTGAAGGGGAAAGCCCCGAGACGGACCTTGCTGCCAAGGTTCGTAGGCTTGCCAAGCAATTCGATCAGTAGCGGAATTTGGGTTGCATGGACCGCTTCACGTGGCTGGCTTTTCGCGGAAGTACGTGATCCGCGGATCATGAGATAAGAAACTCTCTTTCCAGAATCACGTTCGAAAAACGATTGTTTTTCAGTTGTTTAAGGCTGTGGTCAGCTGACCACTAAAAAAGATGCCCTCGGCGCCCTGTGCCCTGAGGGGCACGGCTGTGAGGCTGACTTCTTCAGGAAGCATCATCACCGCCCCCCATACCGCTGTCATCGCTGAAGGCGAAAGGGGCGCCATCGTCGCCTGGCAAGGGCAGATGGATCTACGAAACCTTTCAACAGCGGCGCCCTATTGGAGCGGCGCAGCCATCCCTGAACTCGGCCCAAGAGGTCGCGGACAGCCGCATGCGTTCCACCGCCGATCTCCGGCCAGATCGCACCGCCGGGTGCGCCGTCGAGCCCTTCCCGGCGCCGTGGTCCTCTCAATCCGCTGCTTCCAATTGGGCGCGCCGCCCCCTGTTCTCAACACAGCACACGCGTCCCACAGCCCCCAACCCAGAGAGCTGGAACGACCCTGCCCCCATAACATACGTTCATTTTCAGCTGCTTAGGACTGTGGTCAGCTGACCACCAAGAAAATTGCCCAGATGCTTTCTTGGCCGCTCCACCCGCATCTAATTTTCGAGTTCGGGCTCATTGAAACCTACCCAGCTTGCAAACTCCCCTGCCCGTTGGCCCTCAACAACGCCATTATCATAGGACCAAGCGAAAACTCTCCTCGTTCCGTGCGCCTTGTCAGATCCCGCAGATAGCCGCCAGCCGAGTTGATGAAGTTTGCGCGCTCCAGGATGCAAGCGACAGCCGCGGCCGCATTTTCCGGCCCCATGGCATCGCAGGCTTCCTGATAGGCCGAGGGGCTCACCTTCAGCATCGATCGAACGACTACCGCCGCTGACATCAAGTCTCGCCAGTTTCCGATTGCGCCACCCGGCCCGTAGTCCGATATCGTCGGGCATGCCTTCAACACCACACCCAACGGGAACGCCTTAAGCGGCTCGCTCTTCGGCCGGCGGATTTCGCTCGGCTTCGCTCCCTGCTCTTTTCGAGAGCTAGGTTCAAGTTCACGGATGGATTCGGGATTTGAATTCTGTATGTGCTGCTCATTGTGAGCATCATTGGTGCTATTATTTTCGGAATTTTCGTGAAATTCCAGCCGATTGACTATCTCCTCGCGCAGCATCTCCATTTCTTCAAGGATCGTCGTTACATCGGTGAGCGTCGGAGCGCGCGGGATTCTGCCCACAAGCGCTACATAGATGTCCTCGATCGCTTTCCAGTCGCCTTCGGCGCCTTCCTCCATCGCGGCCGTAATTAGCTTGCGGACATCGCGTCGGCAGATCGTCAGGCTCTCCTTGGCCTTCCTGAACGCCGCTCTGTTGGCCATCACCTGCTGCGCCTTCATCGCCAACTCTTCGGACCGTGCCAAGAGCGGCGACAGATCGAAACCGAAGGCGCTCTCGATGCGTCCCTCGCCGTCCTTACGGGCGTAGCGCTTTCCATTGGCGCTATCCTTGCGGACGATTAGGCCTGCTTCCACCAGGATGGCGATATGTCTGCGCAAAGTCGCGCCCGCCATCGCATGCGCTCGTAAAGCAAGCTGAGCATTCGAGGGGAAGACAATCAGTTGGGCGTCTTGGCGCAACTCATTCTCAGGATAAAAGCTCAAAAGCGCGTCAAGAACCGCGAGGCTATTGGACTGAATCCCGAGTAGTTCCATGGCGGCGGAGGCGTCTCTGAAGACTTTCCACTTATCCGCTGCCTTGCCTTGTTTGATATCGGCCGAAGCCGACTGGCGCCGCACGAGCGCAAGCGTCATCGGCCGCCGCCCGAATGGCGTCGTCACACTTCCTGTCTGCATCGTCTTTCACCTTTCAGCAGGCAAAAGAAATCAGCTCACCAAAACGGCGCCAAAGACTCTTGACGAAGATTCGAGGAAATGCGATTCTGTTCGTGCTAAAGAGACAGAAGGGCTTCCACGACGGCAACGTTGAGGGGGCTCTTTTCTTTTGCGGGTTAGTCTCCCTGTTTCTGTGGATGCTTTGCACGGTGTGCCTGATAAAGCGCCGGCAAATGTTCGAGTACGAAGGCGGCAAAGTCTGGCGTGGCTTTCCTGTCGATCGTAATCTCCAGCTTGCTCTTGCTCTGTGTCACCTGCGCAAGTCTGTCGCCATCGGGGGTCGACATGACGTCCGGAAGCCCGCGCGCGATGCGACGCGGCTTGAGATGGCCTATCAGCGCCTTGAAGCGGTCTGCCGATGGCAGCGTCTGCACCTCTGCTGAGGCCGCAAATTTGATCGCGTCCGACGGCGAAGCTGCCTTCTCGACCAGTTCTGCCAGTTGTTGCCAGCTGGGTCGTCCAACTCCTGGAGCGGCCCCAATGGCATCGATCAGTTCGGAGGGGAGGGCGTCGACAAGAAGGAGCATCTTCGACAGATTGCTTTTATCGATCGACATTGCGGCAATGACGATCTCTCGCGAGAACTGCTTATTCAGTCGATGCGCGAAGCGCGCCTTTTCGATGAAGGTGAGATCCTCACGCTCATTGTTCTCCTGGCCCTGCGCGACGACGAGTTGCTCGTCCGTCAGGTCACGAACGATTGCCTTTACAGGAAGGCCAAGATCTAGAACCGCGCGCAGTCGGCGGTGGCCAAAGGCCACCTGATATCGGCCTGGCTGGTCGGGATGAGGTCTCACCAGGATCGGGACCTGCTGCCCTTGCTCGCGGATTGAATCAAGGAGTCCGTCGATGTCCCCCTGCATGCGATCCCGCACAAAGGAGGGCTCGATGGACGAAGCGTCCAGTTCCACCACGGCGTGGCCCTCAGCAAGCCGCCGCTCAATCTCCTCCGCGCGGCCAAGTCGATCGTTCTGCTCGCGTAGCGCGTTGCCAATGTTTGCGGTCAGCTTCGTTGACGGGTCGCGCTCCTTTCTCACCACCCCGAGAAGCGGCATGGAGCGGCTCTTTGCCGTCCGGCTCTCTGCTGCGGGCGTTTCGGGTGCGTCTGTCGAGACCCCGAGGATGTGCTTGCGGCTCATGTCGGTCTACCCCATGCTTTTTTAATCAGGCCTTCGATTTCGTCGTTGACCGCGTTCATGGCTTCCAAGGCTCGATCATAGGTCGAGCGCGTGAACTGGCTGCGCTCGACTTCGAAAAGGGTTTGGTTGGTCAGGCCGGCGTCCGAAACCGCTGTCGTCTTAAGCATCGGGAAATTGAGAACATTTTCACCAAAGATCGACCGAAGATAACCTACCATCTGGTTTTGCGGTCCATCGCTTGGTTCGAAACGCGTTATCAGGTAGCGCATCCAATTGAACTTGAACTCGGCCCCGGCGTTCTCAATTTCGCGTAGCAGGTTCGATGTCATGGCCAGGAACTGGTTCATGGACATCACGTCCAGCATCTGCGGATGCACAGTGACCAAGATGGAGGTTGCCGCCGTCAATGCCGACAGCGTGAGGTAGCCTAGCTGGGGAGGACAATCGATAACGACAACGTCATAGTTATCCGCGATGTCTTCGATGACTTGACTGATCCGACCGTAGAAGAGCGTATCGCCTTCCTTTCGCTTCATCAGCGCACGCGGCGTGTCGTGCTCGAATTCCATCAGTTCGAGATTACCGGGGATGAGGTGGAGATCGGGAATATAGGTCCCTCGGACCACTTGCTCGACCGGTACCTGCTCCTCATCGTACCTGATGGCGCCGTAGAGAGTTTCGTTCGGACCCACGTCTGTTTCTGGCTGACTACCGAAGAGGGCGGAAAGGCTTGCCTGAGGATCGAGATCGATTGCCAGAATCCGGTACCCGCGCATGGCCAGATACTGTGCGAGATGCGCGGCGGTGGTCGTCTTACCCGACCCGCCTTTAAAATTCATCACTGAAATAACCTGAAGCTGCTCACCGTCTCGGCGATGCGGCAGGTAGCGTCTGTTCCCGCGGCCGACCTGGTCCATGTGCTTGCGGATTGCATGGATGTCTTCGATCGAGAAAGTCCGCCGACCACCTGGGCTCATGGTCAAGTTCAGCTCTGGCATTTCCGAAGCAGTCTGCCTTAAATAAGACTCACCGACGCCAAGCAGCTTGGACGCCTCGGATGGCGCAAATGTTCGAATTCCCTTCTCGGAGGTCGGAGGGAAGACCTTGAGATGATGTGCTTGAAGTTGGCTGGAGAGGGCGTCTGCATGACGCTCCATCAATGCGGTCAACCCTTCAAATACGGGCGCTGTTTTCGCGGCGGTCTTCGCCATCTCAAAACCCATTTCTTGCCAGTGGCGATATTTTTCGCGAAACTTCAAAAGTTCCGCCACTGGCAATAAGCGTCGATTCTGGATTTTGAGCAAGAGCTTTTTGGTTAACGAAAGCTTAACGCTCAAGAAAGAAGGCGTCCAACGCAATCAATTTTTAGCCGTAGAAACATTGCCTTAGAAAGCACGTCACTCCCACAGGTTCATGGTCTGTTTTACTGTGAATCCTACAACCGCCTAACCGAATTGTTGCGGGAACAAGGCTGCTTTCGCGGAAAAGGGGACGGTTGCGCCGCGACTCACTCCAATCGGGCTTGTAGGATCCTACAACTACCACCCGAATCTGTTCCGTGCTGATTTCCCCGCCGACCAATATCCGACGGAGAAATTCATGCAGATTCTCGCGATTTCCAAACCGCGAAATATTCAAGAAGCTCGGCTTCTCCACCGCCATCATCAGCTACGTGCGCGCGTTTTTGCCGAGCGCCTGGGCTGGGAGGTCAAAGTCGTCGACGGTCAAGAGGCGGACGCCTTTGACGCTCTTATGCCGACCTACGTTCTCGCAATTTCCGACGGTGGCGCCGTGACTGGTTGCGCCAGGCTACTCCCGGCTCTTGGCGCGACGATGGTGACGAACATCTTTCCGACGCTGCTGCCGGATGGTCAGCTGAATGCGCACACCGCCATGATCGAGAGTTCCCGCTTCTGCGTCGATACGACTCTCGGGGAGGGTAGGGGAGACGGCTCCGTCCATGAGGCGACCCTGACCATGTTTGCGGGCATCATCGAGTGGTGCATGGCGAACGGCTACACGGAGATCGTCACGGTGACCGACCTCCGCTTCGAGCGGATCCTCGCTCGTGTTGGCTGGCCCCTGCAGCGGCTGGCGGAGCCGAAGAAGATCGGGGTGACCATGGCTGTCGCCGGGACCCTTCCCGCGAATGCAGACACATTCCAACGGCTCCGACCTGCCAACTACCGTTCCGAACTCAGCGCCGTCAGCCAAGCAGCGTAAGAAAGAAAAGCCGTGAACCAGCTTCGATCTCATCCTCGACTTGTCCGCAAACTCCAGGAGGCACTGGGCGACCAGCTCTGCTTTGCGCTGGAAGACTCAACGGTTGTCGAAATCATGCTCAATCCCGATGGCAAGCTCTTCATCGAACGGCTCGGTCATGGCGTCGCGCCTGCCGGTGAGATGTCGCCTGCCGCCGCCGAGATGGTGATCGGAACGGTCGCGCATGCGCTCCAATCCGAGGTCGATACCGAGCAACCAATCATATCCGGGGAGCTACCGATCGGCGGTCACCGCTTCGAAGGGCTGTTGCCTCCCGTTGTCGCCAAGCCGGCGTTCACCATTCGCCGCCGAGCCTCGCGCCTGATCCGGCTCGATGACTATGTGCGCTCCGGCGTGATGACCGAACACCAGGCTTCGACTATCCGCAGCGCGATTTCGTCCCGGCTCAACATCATCATATCCGGGGGCACCGGGTCGGGCAAGACGACGCTCGCAAATGCCGTCATCGACGAAATCGTCAAGTCTGCCCCGGAAGACCGCCTCGTCATCCTGGAAGACACCGCCGAGATCCAGTGCGCGGCCGAGAACGCTGTTCTTCTCCACACCAGCGATACCGTTGACATGGCACGGCTCTTGAAGAGCACCATGCGTCTGCGCCCAGACCGGATCGTCGTGGGCGAGGTCCGCGACGGCGCTGCGCTCACGTTGCTGAAAGCATGGAACACGGGCCATCCCGGAGGCGTGGCCACCATCCATTCCAACACCGCTATGTCGGCGCTACGCCGCCTCGAGCAGCTAACTGCCGAAGCCAGCCAGCAGCCGATGCATGAAGTGATCGGGGAAGCGGTCGATCTCGTCGTCTCGATCGAGCGAACGCCGCGCGGGCGGCGCGTTCGCGACGTCATCCAGGTCGAGCGCTTCGCGGGCGGCCAATACGAAATCGAATCCGACCAGCTTACGGAAGAACAGGAGGCGCGCCATGTCGCGTAGAAACGCATTCATCGCCGCTGTACTCCTTGCGGCACCCATCGCTCTTGCCTCGGTCTCGCCGGCGCTCGCCAGTTCCGGCGGCAGTCTTCCCTGGGAAGGGCCGCTGCAGCAGATCCAGGAATCGATCACCGGACCAGTTGCCGGCGCCATTGCGCTTGCAGCCGTCGCGATCGCCGGCGGCATGCTAATCTTCGGCGGCGAACTGAACGATTTCGCGCGGCGGCTCATGTACATCGTGCTCGTCGCTGGCATCCTGCTTGGCGCCACCAACATCGTCGGCCTTTTTGGCGCAACCGGTGCCTCGATCGGACTGCCCGACGAGCAGACCATCTCAATCAATCAAAGCGGGGAAGGGGAGGGGGCTCATGGCTGAGTCCCTGTCTGGCCTGCAACGCAACCGCATTCATCGGGCGCTGTCGCGTCCGAACCTGCTGATGGGCGCGGACCGGGAGTTGGTGCTGATCACCGGTCTTGCTGCAGTCATCCTCATCTTCGTCGTTCTGACGATCTATTCCGCGCTCTTCGGCGTTGCCGTCTGGATCGTCGTCGTCGGCCTCCTGAGAATGATGGCAAAGGCGGACCCGCTGATGCGACAGGTCTATATCCGCCATGTCTCGTACAAGCATTACTACAAGGCGACCTCCTCGCCATGGCGCCGGTATTGAGGGCAAGCCATGGTTGCTCTGAAACGCTTCCGGGCCACCGGCCCATCCTTTGCGGATCTCGTCCCCTATGCCGGCCTCGTCGACAATGGCGTCCTTCTGTTGAAAGACGGAAGCCTGATGGCCGGCTGGTATTTTGCGGGACCCGACTCCGAAAGTGCTACCGATCTCGAGCGCAACGACCTGTCACGGCAGATCAATACGATCCTGTCGCGGCTCGGGAGCGGCTGGATGATCCAGGTCGAAGCCGTTCGCATCCCGACATTCGACTATCCGTCTGACGATCGCTGCCACTTTCCAGATGCGGTCACGCGCGCGATCGACGCCGAGCGGCGGGCGCATTTCGGGCGCGAGCAGGGGCATTTCGAGAGCAAGCACGCGCTCGTCCTCACCTATCGGCCCCTGGAGTCCAAAAAGACCGCGCTGAGCAAATACATTTACTCGGACGAGGAGAGCCGCAAGAAGAGCTATGCCGACACGGTGCTCTTCATCTTCAGGAACGCCATCCGCGAGATCGAGCAGTATTTTGCCAACACTCTTTCGATCCGGCGCATGGAGACGCGCGAAGTCGCGGAGAGGGGAGGGGAGCGGCTCGCCCGCTATGACGAGTTGCTACAATTCGTTCGCTTTTGCGTCACCGGCGAAAACCATCCGATCAGATTGCCGGATGCCCCGATGTATCTCGACTGGATTGCGACAGCCGAGCTCGAGCATGGCCTGACGCCGAAGGTCGAGAATCGGTTTCTCGCGGTTGTGGCAATCGATGGCCTGCCGGCCGAGAGCTGGCCGGGGATTCTCAACAGCCTGGACCTGATGCCGCTCACCTATCGCTGGTCATCGCGCTTCATCTTCCTCGATGCGGAAGAGGCACGGCAGAAACTCGAACGCACCCGCAAGAAATGGCAGCAGAAGGTACGGCCGTTCTTCGATCAGCTCTTCCAGACGCAAAGCCGCTCCGTCGACCAGGATGCCATGACCATGGTAGCCGAGACTGAGGATGCCATCGCGCAAGCCTCCTCGCAGCTGGTTGCCTACGGCTACTACACGCCTGTCATCGTCCTGTTTGATCACGACCGTGAGGCTCTCCAGGAAAAAGCGGAAGCCATTCGCCGGCTGATCCAGGCGGAAGGATTCGGCGCAAGGATTGAGACCCTCAACGCCACCGACGCCTATCTCGGCAGCCTGCCCGGCAATTGGTACTGCAACATCCGCGAGCCGCTAATCAACACCAGCAATCTCGCCGATCTGGTCCCGCTGAACTCGGTCTGGTCCGGCAGCCCGGCGGCGCCGTGCCCATTCTACCCGCCGAACTCGCCACCCCTTATGCAGGTGGCGAGCGGCTCGACTCCGTTCCGGTTGAACCTCCATGTCGATGACGTCGGTCACACCCTGATCTTCGGGCCGACCGGCTCGGGCAAGTCGACGCTGCTGGCACTAATCGCAGCGCAGTTCCGACGGTACGAACGCGCCCAGATCTTCGCTTTCGATAAGGGGAACTCGCTCCTGCCGCTGACGCTCGCCGCCGGCGGCGATCACTATGAGATCGGTGGCGACGCCCAAGAAGAGGCAAAGGCGCTGGCCTTCTGCCCACTATCGGACCTCGCGAGCGATGCGGATCGCGCCTGGGCAACGGAATGGATCGAAATGTTGGTCGCCCTTCAGGGTGTTGCCATCACCCCTGATCATCGCAACGCGATCTCTCGCCAGATCGGATTGATGGGCAGCGCGGCCGGACGGTCCCTGTCAGACTTCGTCAGCGGCGTCCAGATGCGCGAGATCAAGGACGCGCTTCATCACTACACGGTCGACGGCCCGATGGGCCAGCTTCTCGACGCGGAACAGGACGGCCTTTCCCTCGGCGCATTCCAGACCTTCGAGATCGAGCACCTTATGAACATGGGCGAGCGCAATCTTGTGCCCGTGCTAACCTACTTGTTCCGGCGGATCGAGAAGCGTCTCGACGGTTCCCCGAGCCTGATCGTGCTCGACGAGGCCTGGCTGATGCTCGGTCATCCGGTATTCCGCAGCAAGATCCGCGAGTGGCTCAAGGTGCTGCGCAAGGCCAATTGCGCCGTTGTACTCGCCACGCAGTCGATCTCCGACGCCGAACGCTCGGGTATTATCGATGTGCTGAAGGAATCCTGCCCAACGAAAATTTGCTTGCCGAACGGCGCCGCAAGGGAATCTGGGACGCGCGAATTCTACGAACGGATCGGCTTTAACGAGCGACAGATCGAGATCGTTTCGAACGCCATTCCCAAACGCGAATACTACGTCGTCACCCCCGAAGGCCGTCGGTTGTTCGATATGGCGCTCGGCCCCGTGGCGCTGAGCTTCGTTGGCGCATCCGGCAAGGAAGACTTGAAGCGCATTCGCACGCTTAGTTCCGAACACGGCCGCGACTGGCCGGTTCACTGGCTTCAAATGAGAGGAGTTCACGATGCCGCGTCGCTGCTCAACTTCGAATAGATTCGTCGTCAGTCTGGTGGCTGTAATCGTTGCACTAAGTGCAGCCGCGCCAGCGCGTGCCGGCACCGCCACAGGTGCAGCGACCGAATGGACGCAGGTCCTCAACAATGGAGAACTCGTATCCCTCGTTGGCCAATCCGGCGAGCAAATCCAGAACCAGCTCACCCAGATCAGCCAGCTCGCGCAACAGATCGAAACGCAGCTCAATATCTACCAGAACCTGCTGCAGAATACGGCGACCCTCCCGTCGCATATCTGGGGACAGGTCGAAAGCGACCTCAATCAGTTGCGCAGCCTCATCGACCAGGGCCAGAGCATTTCGTTTTCGATGGGCAATGCAGACGATGTGCTGCAGCAGCGCTTCCAGAGCTATTCAAGCCTCAGGGCCAACCTGCCGGGCGCGACAAGCTTTTCCTCCAGCTACCAGTCGTGGTCCGATACCAACCGGGACACGATCGCCAGCACCCTGAAAGCGGCAAGCCTGACGGCCGATCAGTTCGACAGCGAGGAAGGCACGATGTCCTCGCTACGATCGATGTCCGAGACCGCCGATGGGCAGATGAAGGCCCTCCAGGTTGGGCACGAGATCGCCGCACAGCAGGTCGCGCAGATGCAGAAACTGCGCGGTCTCGTCTCCCAGCAAATGACGATGATGGGGACTTGGCTGCAGACCGAGCAGACCGACAAGGACCTGGCTCAGGCGCGACGAGAGAAATTCTTCAGCGCGACAGCCCCGTCGACGTCCGGCGGCGAGAAGATGAAGGTGGAATGGTGAGAACGAAACTGATCCTGCTCACACTCGCGGCCATCGTGGCGGCCGGCAGCACCGGCATCTGGCTGCTCATCTCCGAAAAGCAGGCTGCGCAGGAGCGTCGCGAACAGTTCTTTGGCACCTCCAAGAAGTATCCGACCTCTGGCGGCGAGAGAATGAAGGTCGAGTGGTGAGCAGATGACGGGGATACCTTTTCAACGGTTCAGGGCAGCGATGCTGCTTGCGACCTTCTGCGCACTGGCGGCCCAGCCAGCCTTCGCCCAGGAAGGCTCGGTGTTAACCTCATTGCAGAGCCAGATCACCACGGCCGCGAAGGGGTGGGAAACCACGGTCATGGATGCGGCGAAATCGTTATTCTGGATCCTGGCGACGATCGAAATCGGCATCGCCGCCGTCTGGCTGGCACTACAGGCCGCATCGCTTGACAGCTGGTTCGCCGAGCTTGTCCGGCGGATCATGTTCGTCGGCTTCTTCGCCTTCGTGTTGGCGCAGGGTCCCACCTTCGCCAAGGCGGTAGTCGACAGCCTGTTCCAGATTGGTGCTGGTGGCGGGACCGCGTCACCAGCCGACGTCTTCAATGCCGGACTCGCCGTCGCAACGAAGATGTCGGAAAAGATTCAGTTCGGTCTTTTTGAGGACAATGCGCTGGCGATCTCGGCTGCTTTTGCAATGGTCGTCGTGGTCATCTCATTCTCGCTCGTTGCAGCGATTTTTGTGTCGGTCATGGTCGAAATGTATATCGGCCTTCTCGCCGGCATGATCATGCTCGGCCTTGGCGGTTCGTCCTATACGAAGGACTTCGCCGTCCGATACCTAGTCTACGCATTCTCGGTCGGAATGAAGCTCATGGCGCTTGTGATGATCTCGCGCATCGGATCGGAAGTGCTGATCGGATTGGCAAACGAACCTGACATTGGAGACCAATTCCAGACGGCACTTGCGATCGCCGGCATTGCGGTCGTCGTCTTCATTGTCGCCATCTACGTCCCGAACATCATGCAGGGCGTCGTGCAGGGAGCTTCTGTCTCAGGCGGAATGGAAGCAATCCGGCACGGTGGGCAGGCCGCGTCCTTCGCCACAGGCGCTGGCTTCCTCGCAGCGGGTGCCGCGGGGACCGGCTTCGCGGCTGGTCAGGCTGCCCGAGCTGCAGGTTCATCCGTCGCCGGCGCAATGCTTCGCGGGATCGGAGCTGGCATCGGATCGGCCGGACATGCGGCAGGCTCGGCCGCCAAGGAGAAGGCCATCGGTTCTCCCGGCGCCTATGCAGGTTCGATCCTCGGTCTTGCCAACGCCAAGCTCGACCAGGCGCGTAGCGGGCATAGCGGACCAAAGCCACCTCCCGAACGCAAAGACTAACCGCAATTAGAAAGTGATGGATCGATGGCAGCGAACCGCGCCCCCGAAAACCCGTACCTCGCCGCACGCCAGGAATGGAATGAACGATACGGCTCTTACGTAAAGGCCGCCGACGCATGGCGCATTGTCGGCATCCTCGGTCTGACAATGGCGGTCATCGGCTTTAGCTATTCGATGTACTTGAGCACTCAGGTCAAATTGGTGCCTTACATCGTCCAGGTCGACAAGCTTGGAACCTCGGTGACGTCAGGGTTCCCCGAACAGATCGAATATGCCGATGTCCGGGTGGTGCGCGCCACGCTCGGCAACTTCGTGACCAGCTTCCGCAGCATTACGCCGGATGCCGTGGTGCAGAAGCAATATATCGATCGGACCTATGCGCTGCTTCGGACCTCCGATCCGTCGACGCAGAAGATCAATGACTGGTTCCGGAGCAACTCGCCGTTCGAGAAAGCGAAGTCCTCGACCGTTGCCATCGAGGTCAACAACATCGTGGCGCTCTCGAACCAGACTTATCAGATCGACTGGACCGAGTACGAACGCGACCGCAAGGGCAAGGAAATCGGCACGCGCCGGTTCCGCGGGATCGCAACGGTCACGCTCACCGCACCGCAGGATGAGGCGACCATCCGTCTCAATCCGATCGGTCTCTATGTCCGGGATTTCGACTGGACAGCGCAGCTTTAAGGGCAGGGGATTTCTCAATGCACAGAACAGGATTGATCGCAGCCGCCGGCTGCTTGGCCACGCTCGTCCTCGCGAGCGGCATCGAGGCGCAGAGCATGACAAACAACGAGGTGAAGGGCACCAACATTTCCAGGAAGTGGCGCGGGACATCGGGGCTGGTGACGACCGGCCCGGATGGCAAGGTCATTTTCCTGTTCGGAGAAACCCAGCCGTCGGTCGTCTGCTCGCCGCTTCAAGTCTGCGATATCGAATTGCAAGGCGGCGAGATCGTCCGCGATGTGCTTGTCGGTGACACGGTTCGTTGGAAGGTCGAACCGGCGACTTCCGGCGCCACGGGCGGGCAGGCGATCCATTTGATCGTCAAGCCGTCGGAACCGGGACTCGTTACCTCGATGGTGGTCACCACATCGCGGCGCACCTACCACATCCAGCTGAAATCCCATCCGAGCCAGTACATGGCGCGCATCGGCTTCGAATATCCGGAGGACGTATCGACCAAGCTCGCCGACATCAATTCCCGGCTCGAGACCGGCGGCATTCCCGGCACGGCGCCCGACAAACTGAACTTCTCGTACTCCGTGAGTGGCTCGGCGCCCTGGAAGCCGAAACGGGTCTATTCGGATGGCGTCAAAACCTACATCCAGTTTTCGAAATCGATCTCGGGGCAGGATGCGCCAGTGCTCTTCGTCGTCTCGGGCGGCCAGAACCGCATCGTCAATTACCGGATGAAGAATGACATGATGATCGTCGACTACGCGGTCGACAAGGCGATCCTCGTCTCCGGCGTTGGCTGGCGCCAACAGAAGATCACCATCCGGCGGGGAGGCTGAACCATGCGCAAGCTTCTCGTCATCATCATCACCGCCACCCTGCTCTCAGGCTGCCAGACAGCCGAGGATGGATTGACCACCAGTTCAACCCCGGTCGCCGTCACCGGCCCAGCCGCTAGCGCCATCGCCGGCGACATGGCGAGCCGCCTCGCCGAGCAGATCGATCCGGCAGGCACGACGACGCTCAAAATGGAAAAGGACACGTCAGATTTCGCGGCGGCGCTCGAGGCGGCGCTGAAAGGATGGGGCTACACCGTCATCACCGACGGCAAGGTAGGGAAGGATGTGAAGACGGTCGAGCTCGTTTATTCGATCGATGACGTCGACGGCCAGGTGCTCGCACGGCTCTCCACGCCGTCCGTTGCCCTTGGTCGGGCCTACACGGCCACGGCGGCCGGCGCCACGCCGGCAAGCCCGCTTTCCATCATGCAACGCAACTGAGGGGAGGCGAACATGGTCCAGTCTCTCCAGCTTGGCGCCTCCAACCAAGCCGACGATCAGAAGGGTATGCGCCGTCTCAATCGGCTGCCGATCATCATCGCCATCATCATCATCGCGTTGTTCGTCGGGGTGGTCGTGGTCGGGCTGTCGTGGCGCGGGCTGGCATTCAATCGGAACAATGATATCGAGAGCGCCTCGAATGCTCCCGCAACCAATTTTGGAGACCAACTCAAACGCGGCGTTACCGACGGCATCATCGGCGAGCCGGTTGAGCGCGAAGCGTTTCAGCCAACGCCCGCCGTCGAACAGAAGGTCGAGAAGGAAACATCTGTTGTCGACCGCCAGTCCGCGGAAAGGCAAGAACGGCGGCCAAGGCTCGAATCCGAAGAGGAATGGAAAGCCCGCCTGAAACGGGAGCAGGACGAACAATATATCCGCGAGGCGCAGCGCCAGCGTATGGCCCGCCTTCAGGCGCGGGCAACGGCTTTGGACTCGCCATTGAAGGTGGATATTTCCGATGTCGAAAAAGTCGCCAACAATTCCAGAGACACGGGCCGGCAGACGACAACTGCGACAGCCAACAATGCCTCCGACCTCTACGCCTCCGCTGTCAAATCAGGGCTGATGGGACAGAACGTCGATCCGAACACCCAGACTTCGAAGCAGGATTTTTTCAATCAGGACATCAAGGATCTCGGCTATCTGCCGAACCGGGTCGTACCGCAGATCTCGCCCTATGAGCTGAAGCGCGGCTCGGTTATTCCGGCCACGTTGATCACCGGGCTCAACTCCGATCTTCCGGGCAGAATCACCGCTCAGGTCAGCCAGAACGTTTTTGACAGCGCCACCGGCTATCGGCTCCTGATCCCGCAGGGGTCCAAACTATTCGGCCGCTACGATTCCAAGGTGTCGTTTGGCCAGGAGCGCGTACTCGTCGTCTGGACCGACCTCATCTTTCCGAACGGATCGACCCTGCAGATCGGCGGCATGGCGGGCACGGATGCCGAGGGATATGGCGGGTTCAAGGATAAAGTCGATCGACATCTCTGGCGCACCTGGGGTTCGGCAGCACTCGTCGCGCTGATCGGAACCGGGATCGACATGTCCATGCCGGAGAGTTCGACGCTTGCGACGCAGGATACGGCGTCCGATGCCGCCAGACGGAATTTTGCTGAAAGCTTCGGTCGCGTCGCCGAGCAGACAATCTCGAAGAACCTGAATGTACAGCCGACGATCCAGATACGCCCCGGCTATAAGTTCAACGTCCTCGTCGACCAGGACATCATCTTTCCGTCGGCTTACCGCATAAACTAAAGGAAACGCCAAGTCTGCAAGAGGTGCAAATCTGCGAGTTGCGCTGGCTGAAGAAATGGTGCCGGATGGTCCTGCTCAACGCAGGAAAGGATAGGCGATGACAGAAATGGATTTTGGCGATTTGCCGGATGACGACCCGGACCTTCTCGAAAACACCGCTTTGCCGAAGCAGTTTATCTCGCGCCTTCGAAGTGCGTTTTACACCCGGCTTTCGGATTTCGACAACATGGACGATATCCAGATGCCACGCGAGCCGGGAATTAACTGGCGTATCATCAAAGCCGTCAGATCCGAGCGGGCGCGTATCGACGCCAAGTGATCTTGCCGCTTGAAAAGCGCTGGCAGTTTTAGGATTTGGGGCCTTGCGTGGGCAAACGGGCCGGGCCTTATATCGCGTTCTCTTCAGTACATAGCACTCGCGTCAGAACACGGTTTCCATTCGCCCGCAAAAACTTTTCTTGATTTGTCATCTTTTTGAGGCAGGGAGCCTTGAAAGCTCCCCCTTTATGGGTAGTGCTAACGTACACGGCAAGAGGGACTGCTTTGCATCAACCAAGCACCGCCGGTTGCGGAGCTATCGTCAGTTGGCGATTAGCAGGTCCGCCTGTTGCCAAACGACGATGCCCATCATCCAGCGTCTCGGCTGGCAAATAAAGGACCGCGTTACGGGTCAAAAACATAGGAGAAGCGTTCGTGGACGGAGAATTTCGCTCGCTCGTTGATATGCTGGAAGTCGCGCAAGACGAGGCCATGGTCAAGGGCGCCCTCAGGCAGTTCACGCGTTCCTGCGGATACGAACGGTTTGCCTATCTCGAAAAAGAAGGCGCCCAGATCAGGACATTCAACTCCTATCCCAAACCCTGGGAGGGTCTTTACCTCTCGGCTGACTATTCCAGCATCGATCCGGTGGTGACGGAAGCGAAGCGCAAACGGGACGTTTTCTTCTGGACTGCGGAGGATTGGCCGGCCCGCGGTTCTTCACCACTCAGAAAATTTCGCGACGAGGCGATCGACCACGGGATCCGCTGCGGCATGACGATCCCTGTTGAAGGTGGTTACGGCGCGTCGATGATGCTGACCTTTGCATCCTCGGAAAGAGACGTGGACGTCCCGGCCGCATTCGACTCGAAGAGAGCTGTCCAATTGGTGATGATGGTTCATTATCGATTGAAGATGATTGCTGCCAAAACCGCCGTCAATCCGAAGCAGGTGCTGTCACCACGCGAGATGCTGTGCCTGACATGGGCGATGAAAGGAAAAAACACACTCGAAACTGCCGCTGTGACCGGCATCAATTCGAGGACCGTGCAGCACTACCTCGATAAAGCCCGTGCCAAGCTGGGCGCTGAATCAGTGCCGCAGCTTGTTGGAATCGCGAAAGATCGTGGGTTGCTAAGCTCT
Organism: Agrobacterium sp. ST15.13.015; assembly: GCF_027871645.1. Lineage (NCBI taxonomy): Bacteria > Pseudomonadati > Pseudomonadota > Alphaproteobacteria > Hyphomicrobiales > Rhizobiaceae > Agrobacterium > Agrobacterium sp. ST15.13.015. The sequence continues at coordinate 45,562 of NZ_JAQAHF010000016.1, read as the reverse complement.
AATTAGCATCGTCGCGTCAGCCCTCCCACAATTGGAATACGAGCTGCAGACGCGCCCAATTCTGCTGTGTTTGGGCTTGGCGGCAACAGCGAAAGGCCGCCATTATGATGCCTTCGGTCCTTACTTAACTGTCACGGTCTGTCCGTCCGATAGCGTCCGCGCCACCACTTGATTGCGACCGTTCTCTTTCGCCTCATAGAGGGCGTCATCGGCTTCCGAAAGGATGCGTGCTGAGCCGAAGTGCAGACCTTTCCCCGTGACCGTTGAGATTCCTACACTCGCGGTCACTCGCCCGAACTCGCTCCCAGCATGTGGGATGTTCTCTTTGGCCAGGAGATGAGCAAATTCGTCGGCAACGATTGCAGCGCCTTTTTCGTCCGTGTTTGGAAGTAGAACCACGAACTCCTCGCCGCCGTAACGCGCCACGAGGTCCCCTGCGCGCTTCACGGACTTGTCTAGACATCTTCCGACGATGCGCAGGCAGTCGTCACCAGCAAGATGGCCATAGGTGTCGTTGTAGGCTTTGAAGCGGTCGACATCGATCATCAGGACACTGAGCGGCATACCCCTGCTGATACAATGTTCGGTTTGGGCCGCAAAAGCCCGATCGAAAGCGCGGCGATTGGTGAGATTGGTCAGTCCATCCGTGTCTGCAAGGGCTCTGAGCTGGTTAGCCGATTCCTGGAGAGCGATTTCCGCCTGCTTCGTCGCCGTGATGTCAGACACGACCACCATCGCCGTGCCATCATGGGCGAGCCGGGTCTTAAGTGCGCGCCACTCGCCGTTCTGAAGCTGGATTTCTTCGTCCTTGTTGACAGGAAGGCTTGCTGCCGCCAGCTCGATCCATTGCTCTGAAGCCACGTCGGGCATGTCGATACGCTCGCCCGTTTCCGCTACGCTGCGTAAGATGTCGCTGATATGCGCACCGACGACTCGAGCATCGCGTGAAAACGGGAATGCGTCCCGGTATTGCTCATTGCAGAAGACGAGGAACCCCTTCTTGTCGAAAATGGCGAAACCCTCGGACATGCCATGCATCGCAAGCGTCAGCAGGTTTCGCTTTTCGCGAAGCTCGCTTTCGAGTTCCACGCGTTCGGCAATGTCACGGGTGACGCCTGCGAGGCCAACGATGTGCCCCTCACTATCCCGAAGAGGGACCTTCGACGCAAGCAGGTGGCGATCGTTCAACCGCTCCTGAAAGTCTATCTGCGGTTCGCCGGTGCGCATGATCTGCTGTTCGCGGAAATACAGCTCCTCGGCTTCTGGAGGAGTGCGCAGGTTGAAGTCGGAAAGCCCGATCATGTCGGAAGCTGCGGGAAAACGGAATAGCCGGGCCATATTGTCGTTCACGGTCAGGAATTTGCTCTCCCTGTCTTTAACGTACAGATAGTCGGGGGACTGCGAGAATGCCGTTTCCAAAATTCGGCGCTCCAGCTGCACCCGATCTGTCTTGAGCATGATGAGGCCACACAGGATTGCAGCGACACAGTTTGCCGTGATGAGTGGGAACCCGATGGCCGAGAGCGCTTGGACCTCCGACAGGCTTGGAAGAATAGCGAGCACCAGGGTTAGCGCAAGCGCCAGGGCCAGGCTGAGAAATAGAAGGATGCGTCCCGCTGAGAATTTTGTGCGCGGCAGCAAATAGGTCGCCGCTCCCACCGAGCTCACGACCAGGATCGCCACGATCCCGTCAAGGGTAGCCGTTCCGGCAAGATAGAGGCGAAAGATAGCGGCTGGGACTACTGCACCGATGGCAGATATGGGGCCGCCCAATGCAGCGGTCAGCGCAAGCGGAACAAAACGAAGATCAAGATAGATTCCGGGCTGGTATTGGACTGCGAGCAACATGGAGCCGATAGAAGTGCAGCCCGCGAACGCACCAAAAAGAACTTTGTCGTGCCGAACGATTAGCCGACGGTACCAGATCGAAAAATGTGCCCACATGGCGAAGCACAAAACGACAAATGCCAGATTGCCCGCAAGCCGCTCCCAGACGCCCGTTGCCATGCATATACCCTGTGTAATCGCCGAGACCCGGCTGACAATCTGAGAGCGAAGCTGAAATATCAGCCAGAAGTTGCCTGTTGACGATTGATATTGCGTTAAGCATTCAGCGCAAAAATGTGGTTTTCAGGATTCGGCGAGAGATCAGTGATGGGGCATACACACGGGGAGGGGTTTGACCGCTTCAAGAACCTTTCGGAAGTTCCAGTTCAGCGACAACTGCGCGATAACGAGCTGCTTGAACATGTGAGAAAGGCTGTCGGGTTCCGGCACGTCGCCTTCGGTGGACTTGACCTGAACGGATACCACATCGGGCGAGGGCGCTCGATCGAGAGCGACATGCCGCCAGCCTATGTCGAAACATACTTTTCGGAACAGTGGAACCGCTCCGATCCCCTGCTTGTTCGGTCGACTGCACAGGCGACACCGATGACAGAGGAAGAGGCATTTGACCTTTCGCCGCCGGCCCAACGTCTTTCCTATCTGCATCGCTCTTACGAGATCGGCAAGCGCCTGCAAATTCCCGTCGCCAGGGGTGGTGTTGTTTATGGCGGTGTTTGCTTCACGACGGAGCGGGCGTTTACCCCAGGCGAACGAGAGTTCCTGGTATTCATCGCGGAGCCGTTGCACCGGACAATTTCAAAGCCTTTGATGGATCGTTTTGCCGCTGATGCCTTGCGGCCTACAGATGGTGAGCTGCGTTGCCTTCAGCTCGCCAGCACTGGCTTGACCAGCGAGGAAATTTCCGGGGTTTCCGAGTATCGAACCGAAACTGTCAACAGCTACCTGAAGAGCGCGGCGAAGAAGCTGGGCGCGGCTAACCGCGCTCATGCGATCGCCGAAGCAATTCGCCGGCATCTAATATGATGCAGGAGTCTTTGCTCTAACTTCACGTGAAATATAACGGCGCAGCCATCGTGGTTTCGGCAACATCTGCTCGGCAGCCCGTCCTCATTTTAGCAGAAAATTAGCGAATCGACCCAAATCTGGGGTAGGAAGAGACGAGCTCTCGCCTCCACGACACCGCATTTTGAGTATTCTGAGGTACGTACCACAATGTTCATCGAATTTGCAAAGCCGACTTGTGCGGATACTGTTGCCCACGGGCAACTTCCCATTCTTCGGTATCCCTCGGCTGAAATCTGGCGAGAATCTGGGCGGAGCGGTACGGAACTTACCCAAAAGCTCCCTGCCCGATCCGCACGCATCCGGGGGCACTGATGGTGCGGGCTCCTCAAACGTCTCGTTTCAAGTTCGTGCAAATGGACATCGACGAACTTCAGGAACAGCTTCCTCAGAGCCGTGAATGCGTAAAACTCCGCCCTCTCTCCAAGGCCGGAAAGGTCAGCATGGAGAACCTGCAGTTTTCCGCCGGCAGTTTTGACATCTGGCGGACGGATTGTGGCATCGGCGTCGAGGCAAGTTTCGATGCCCCTCCCGACTCGTGTGCTCTGTACCTTCCAATAGCGGGGGCAATGGAAGTTCGTTGTCGCGGCCTCGATCTCGTTTCCAAGTCAGATAGTATTCTGGTCGGCAAACTGCAGCAGACGGAGTTCGTTCGTAAGCATGCGGGACGCTCGCATATCGGCGTCACCTTCAGCCAGAACGCTCTCAAACGGGAACTGAGCTTGTTACTCGATCGGCCTGTGACGGGGGATGTGGATTTCGCGATTGAGATCGAAGCCAACACGACCTTGCACGGATATCTCATGTCCTTGGGAGGCTTGCTGTGGTCGACGTTTGCAAACGACAAAGAAGAAGCCTTGCCACTCCGGTCAACGGAGCTTCTGTTCCGGTCAATGCTCGTATGCATGCTGGAACAGTTGCCACACACCTATTCCAGCGCGCTCAAAGACCCGGCGGCGGCCGCTGTGCCTCGCCACGTGAAGCGAGCGATAGACTTCATGATGGCTCACCTTGATACGTCGCTAGAGATGGCGGACCTCGCAATAGCCGCTGGTGTGAGCATCCGCGCTCTGCAATCAGCATTCCAGCAGTTCAAGGACACGACCCCATCCGACTACTGGCGGCAATTGCGGTTGGAAGCCGTCCGGCGCGATTTTCTCGTTTCGGGAGACTTGACGGTCTCAGCTGTGGCCAGACGCTACGGGTTCGTCCACATGGGCCATTTTTCAGCTCTCTACAAAGCGGCTTTCGGGGAATTGCCTAATGAGACAATTCGCAGGGGTCGGGAAAGCCAAGCCCAGCGCGATTGAAAGAGGCGGGCGGAGACCTTGAAGGGTTTTCCAACCTTGCCCGGCCGGTTCGTTTAGATAGGCGCCGTTTCCATCGACGGTCGCTTTCTTCCCGGATATCCCTGTGGCGTGCCGAATATCCGAAATCCGCAACCTATTTGTTCGCCTTCATCTGGCCAATATTTGATTAATCACAAATTTACAATTGAGCCCAATTCTGGGCTTTATCGGAAAGGCGGATGAACGCCGGGGCTGGCAGGATGTCGGATTTCGATACGACCGGGGTCTGTGCCTGGTCGATATCAACTTTCACCGCCATCGAGACTACTGCGTCAGCTCATCCTTACGATCCGCCGGTTCCCAATTTCTCCTAATACAGCGTCGTTGCGAAATGCCGTGAGGGCTATTCGCTACTGGAAGGCGTGCGGGAAGGAGATGGAATGTCACAATGCTGGTGGCGCTGAAAGACCAACGAATTGCATGATTTAGGGGAATACTCTCAAAATGTCTAATCTCATTTCCTTTCCCAGTACCAGGTTCCAACAGCATTCATCCCCTGAGCTGCGGGCTGTACGTGACCAGATTCTGGAGGTCTATGCACAGCTCGAAGAGATCCGCATGGCGATAACTGCTTCTGCATCGCAAGGCGCTGCCGCACCTCGAATTCAATTGCTGGATCATACGGAGTTTGGTCTCTGGGCCGCGAACGGGCGGGGTGCTGCCTCCGAACTTGCCGGCGAGGGCTGATGAGATGCCGTTTGCTGGACAGCTCATAAGCGAACACAACAAGTCCATGGGTCGGTATATTCGGTCGATCAGCCGGCAATACCTTAACACGGTCATCATTATGATGTTGTTGATCGGGGCTACGTGCGCGACGGTGCTGGTGGCGCTGGACCGCCACTCGCTGCAGCAGAACATCAGCTTTCTGACCAGCAATCAGTTCATACGGTTTCAACAACTCGCCAACCAGACCCGTGCTCTGATGCGCGCTTCGGCTGACCTCAAGCTGCCCGAATATATTGTCGATGCGATGCGTGACGACATCCTCCAGGCAATTACGGACCTCCGCTCCGTGGCGAGCCGGTTGGAAACCATGCATGCAGAAATCAAGGGGAACTACCTTGAACGTCTACTCCCCCAGGACGAGGCGTTTGAGCGCGCAAGAGAGGATTTGGGCAAGTCTGTAGTGGAATTCCTTGGGCGAGCTGAGCAAATCGCAACGGCCGGCACGCAAGAGAGGCGGGATCGATATTCGTTCTGGGGAGCGATAGATTTTGCGGCAGCATCCGACAGCATGTTGATGCGCGGATTTTCAGATCTCAGTCAGCGTACTCACGAACGAAGCACGCTCAGTGTCTACAACGCGAAACTTGCGGGCGTGTGTCTTCTTGCGCTCATCGCAATGACCGTCCTCGTCACAGCCACGCTGGTGTTCCGCCCCCTGCTGCAGAAACTGCGCAATGAGCATTTCCGGACCGTAGACTACCAGTCCAAACTGGAGCATCTTGCGCATACGGATGGTTTGACGGGGCTTGGCAATCGCTCCCAGTTCAACACCGTTCTTACGCATCTTGTCTCTGAACTCGGACGCAAGGATCCGGGTTTTTCAATACTCCTGGTCGATCTCGATCACTTCAAGGGTATCAACGACAGCTTCGGTCATACTGCCGGAGATGCGATCCTCCGGCATGTCGCAGAGGCGCTTCGGCAGGTTGTGCGTGCAGGTGATACGGCAGTGCGTCTTGGGGGAGACGAATTCGCGATGCTTCTTCCTGGCGTGACGGATGCGTCATTATTAATTTCTATTGCGGAGCGCATAAGGCAGGCCATTGCCGAAGATATCGTCTTCGAGGGGCGAATTCTTCGGACGTCGGCATCCGTTGGTGGGGCTATCGCGCCTCTTCATGCAAATGATGGCACCGGTCTGCTGCAAGCGGCCGATGTGGCTTTGTACGCCGCCAAGGGGGAACGTAGTGCCGCCGTCGTCATCGACGAAGCTGCACTTGCCAACCGGATCGAGGACACTCAGCTCTTGGCTGCACTTGCCACCGCAGCCGACCGACAGGAGTTTGTCGTTCACTATCAGCCAAAGGTCGACCTCCTCACAGGCAAGCATGTGGGGTTTGAGGCGCTGGTGCGCTGGCAGCACCCATGTTTCGGATTGCTGCCGCCCGGTCGGTTCCTGCCATTGATGGATGGCACCCAACTCATGAAGGGTATGACCAAGGCAGTCATATCGACTGTTGGCCGTGACCTTCGTTTCTGGAAGCGTTCCGGCTTGGCGCCCGGCACCGTCGCCATCAACCTGCCAGAGATGCTTCTCCTGACGGACGAAAGCTATGATATCTTTGCGAAGGTAATCCGAGAAAACCGCCTTGAATGGAGCGATTTTTCTGTCGAGATCACAGAAGATGTATTCCTCAACCGAGGTTCCCAGCGGATTCTCAACGCTGTGGAGGGATTTCGTCGACAGGGCGTTTCCGTGTCGCTCGACGATTTTGGCACTGGGTTTGCTTCCTTGGTCCATCTGCGGGACTTCCCCTTCGACGAACTGAAAATCGATCGTAGCTTCGTTTCCGGCATCGAAACGGATCCGCGGTCGGCACAAATCATCCGCGCAATCGTGGACCTCTCCAACAATCTCGGAAAACGATGCGTCGCCGAGGGTATCGAGACGGATGCCCAAAGCCGCTTCCTTCTCGAGATCGGCTGCGAGCTGGGTCAAGGCTACCTGTTCGGCAAACCCGCGCCCGCTGAGATTGCGGTCTCTCACATTCCTGCGGTCCAATTCGTACCGTTTGTCGAAACAATCCACCCGGTCGCCGCGGGCGCACATTGACGCATCATTCCGGAGCAAATGCAAAATGACCTTTTCAAACAAAGCAAAGCATCTTGGTCTGGTTCTTGCGCCACTGGTATTTGGCCTGCCCTCCAGTCCTGTTTCGGCAGACGAGCGCGGCGCCATCGATGTCGTCCATTATTGGGTGTCGAAGAGTGAGGCACGAGCGCTCGACGTGTTTCGGGATGCTTGGTCGCGTGCGGGAAACCGTTGGATCGATCTTCCTATGGAAAACAAGGTTGCCGTTCAACGCACAGTGAGTGATCGCGTCGCCAGCGGCTACGCACCCGCGGTCATGCAGTGGAACGCCAATGAAGGTTCCCGGGAATTGCCGGAAATGGGAATCGTCCTGGATCTGGAAGAGGTTGCCGCGGCAGACCGCTGGCGTGAGGTGCTACCTGCGACCGTGGTTGATCGGATAAGCTTCAAGGGGAAGATCTACTTCGCACCAACGAACATTCATGCCGAGAACTGGCTGTGGACCAGCAAGGCCCTCTTTGATCGGCTGGGACTTCCGGCGCCGAGGACGTGGGAGGAAATTATTGGCGCTGCCGACAGGATAAAACAGGAGGGGCATGTTGCTCTCGCACTGGGAGGCGGCCGCTGGGAGATCTCGCTCATATTCAATAACATCATGTACCAGCAGCTGGGTTCGCAAGGATATGCCCGCGTAATCCGGGGTGACGCGTCGATGATACGTGATCCCCGGATGGCTGAAGCGCTCTCGATGTTGCGACGACTGTCCAGCTATGCTGAGCCTGCGCAGCGGCGGGTGGGCAAAACCTGGGCGGATGCTGCTGCGGCGGTGGGAAGCGGGGATGCCGGCATGCAGTTCATGGGTGATTGGGCCAAGGGAGAACTGATGACAAGAGGCTATGTCTTGGACAAGGACTTCCAATGCAGCCTCGTGCCGGGTACGGAAATCGCCTACTTCATGGTCGTCGATGCCTTCGCCTTCCCGATTACAAATCGCGAAGCTTCAATCAAAGCACAGCGGGATTTTGCCCGCGTGGTCATGGACCCGGTCAATCAGGTTGCTTTCAGCGGGCTCAAGGGATCACTTCCCGTACGGACAGACGTGGATCCGAGTAACCTTGATCGCTGTGGTCGTCTTGGATTGGAAATGATCGCAAGGAACAGCGACGTTAGCGCCCAATCCATGGCAATGCCCGCCCAGATGTCCGAAGCATTTATCGCGGTTCTTGCGAACTTTTTCGACGATGATCGCATACCCGTCGAAAGCGCTCAGGAGCAGCTTTATGCTGTCCTAAGCAAGAAATAGGCTCATCAGGGGAAGTGAGCGCTGATCACTCGCAACGGCCGGAGTGCCAGAGCGGGCCGCGGAGGTAGATGAGCCGAGCATAGCACATGCGGTGGCGGTCGTGTGCCTGCCAAGCAATTGATCGCGTCGGAATGACCGCTCATTTTTCATCCCGACAGTATCGGCCGATAATATCCGAAATTCGCACGCGATGTCCCATGGGCGCAGCTAAGGGTGAAGGGTCAAGCACCTATGGGTTTCGGTTAACACCAAATTAACCAGGTCGGCCAAATTTGGGGTCGTCGAGAAAGGCGGATGAGCGCCAAAGCCGGACATGATGACGGGTTTCGACGTGATTGAGGCACTGCCCGATCACCGTTTCAGCCATTTTAATCGAGGTCGGGAATGTCGAGCCAGTCCGCCATGCATACCTGCAGCAACTCCGTCCAGAGTGCTGCAGCTGTAGTCTCAAAGTCAAAAAGTCAGAGTGTCGAGCGTCGTCTCGATTTCATGCAACTCGATCAGGAAGGACGCGCCGGGATCCGATCGCTGAAGGCCCTCGTCGAACGCGAACTGCCACATGGCCTCGACAAATTCTACACGCAACTGCGAATAACCCCCGAAGCCAGCCGCTTCTTCTCCTCCGATGATCACATTTCCCGCGCCAAGGGCGCACAGATGGGTCATTGGGTCAATATCGCGGACGGCAACTTCAACGAGGATTATGTTGCCAAGGTGCGGACGATTGGCACGGTGCATGCCCGCATCGGCCTGGAGCCACAATGGTATATCGGTGGATACGCCATCATTCTCGACCATCTGATCAACAGCGCCGTCGAAGAGATATTCCCGAAGGGCGGGATGTTCTCGAAGAAGACGATGAAGCCGGCAGAGTTCGGCAAAGCACTCGCCGGTCTCGTGAAGGCCGTGATGCTGGACATGGACCTGGCGATATCCGTCTATATCGACGAGGCGGAGATCGCCAAGCAGAAGGCCCAGACAGAAGCCATCGACGCGGAGCGTCAGCTCGTCTGCAACTGTTTCGGCAAGGCGATGGCGGCAATCGCCGCCAAGGATGTGAGCTACCGGATCGATGACGATCTACCGGCGGCCTATCATGTGCTGCGAGACGACTTCAACAATGCACTGGAACAGCTGTCGACGACGATCCAGCATATTGATGGTGCCGCGACCCAGATCAGCGCCGGCGCGCAGGAGATCCGCTCTGCCGCCGATGATCTCGCCAAGCGCACCGAACAACAGGCCGCCTCGATCGAGGAGACGGCGGCGGCGCTGGAGGAGATCACGACAACTGTCAAGGATTCGAGCCGACGCGCGGAAGAGGCTGGGCACCTTGTTGCCAAGGCCCGTGCAGGCGCCGAAAAGTCCGGCCAGATTGTTCAGCAGGCCGTCTCCGCCATGGGTGCGATCGACAGCTCATCGCGGGAAATCTCCAGCATCATCGGGGTGATCGACGAGATCGCCTTCCAGACCAACCTCCTGGCGCTCAATGCGGGTGTCGAAGCCGCAAGGGCCGGCGATGCGGGTAAGGGCTTTGCCGTTGTCGCCCAGGAAGTCCGCGAACTGGCGCAACGCTCGGCCAAGGCCGCCAAGGAGATCAAGGAACTGATCAACAATTCCGGCGAGCAGGTAAAGGAAGGTGTATCGCTGGTCGGGCAGACCGGTGAAGCTCTGACGGAGATCGTCGGCGAAGTGAAAGAGATCGACCGTCACATCGGGGCGATCGTCAGGGCATCCAGCGAGCAGGCGACCGCTCTTCAGGAGATCAATACTGCCGTCAACACGATGGATCAGGGAACGCAACAGAACGCCGCGATGGTGGAAGAATCCACTGCTGCAAGCCATGCTCTGGTCCAGGAGGTCAGCCGTATCACGGGTATGCTCAGCGATTTCAACACCGGCCGAGGTTCGATCGCGCGTCCTCGCCCTGTTGGGAAAGCCACTGTGCACGCGGCGTCCTCTCCGGCGCGCGACCTTCGGTCGAAACTGCGTGAAACATTTGCCAGTCAGGGCAATGCAGCAATCGCTACCGGAGATTGGGAGGCGTTCTGAGAACGCGGACTGAGCGATTGCTCAGTGGTGTCCATTCCGTCGGGCTCTGTCCGCGTTCGCGGTGAAGTGCAGCCAGGAACAGCGCAGAGCACTTCGTTTTTCGGTCCCATCGCTGGAGCGAGAACCCTGTTTTGGGGTCCCTCGTGGAACGGAGCCGGGTCGCCATTTGCCAGACAAAAAATATGAAGAGCAAAGGCGCCCGGCCATCAGGTTTGCACTGGCCCATGGCTCCCAAAGAGAATTTTGACCATGAAGATTATTCACCACCTTATTTTACGTTTGAGCGCCGACCGGCACGGCGGCATCGCGATCATGGCGGCAATACTGCTGCCGGTCATCATTGGTTTTGCTGCTTTGTCCGTCGAGTATGGATACGGGTTGCTGGTCCGGGACGAAAATCAGCGCACTGCTGATCTGGCATCTTACGCGGGCGCGCTCGCCTATAGTGAAACAAGCTCGCAGGATCGGATGAGGTCTGCCGCGCTCAATGTTGCGAAGCTCAACGGCGTCGATCCCGCGAACGTTTCCGTCTCGCTTGCGGCGTCACCGAAAAACGAAAAGCTCCAGGCGGTATACGTTGAGGTGAAGACGACGAACACGCTGTTTCTGGCGCCGGTTCTAGGGGTGAAACCTCAGCTTGACGTCGCAGCAGAGGCCTATTCTTCGTTTGGCGCGGCGGAAAGTGCCTGCATCATCGCGCTTGATAAATCGGGAACAGGCGTGACGCTTTCCGGTGGTGTCCAGGTCGGCGCGCCAAATTGCTACGTGGCCTCTAACAACGATCTGATCGCACCATGTGGTACCAAGATCACAGCCAAGAGTGCCACCTACTTTGAGGGTTCTTCGCAGCCCTGTCCGTGGACAGCGAACATTGTGAAAGGCGACGGCAGCGAAGCTCCCGTCACCAAGCAGTACACCTCCGATCCCTTGGAAAATCACGCGGGCGTGGCGGAACTCAATGCTCGCCTCGACATAATTCGGAAGGCGTCCTGGCCGACTGAGGCTTCGGTCACCAAAGGCAAGGACATCGAGTTCGGTGGCAGCACCTCACCCCCGGACACTGCCGCCGCCCTGCAGGCCATTGGATGCAGCTACGATCCGGCCAACTACAATCAGTACTGGATGGACAAGTGGGATGTGACCTGCAGCGGTTCCAAGATCAACATCGGCTCGTTGCTTGTCCACGGCAACCTCCAGGTGAAGTTCAACGTCTCGGGGGTCAAGTCGACAGTCTATAACTTCTCGGGCAGGATTCAGAACGACTTCGGCACGAAGCTCGAATTCGGTGACGGCACGTTCAACGTCGAGAAGGGGGTCTATGGTGCGGACCTGACATTTGGAACTGGTTCGTTCCACTTCGGCATGGGAGGCGAGAAATGTGGTGATGCCCGCTATAGCCTCTGTGCCTCGGGCAAAGTCACCATAGATGGACCAAGCGCCTTCGTGTTTGACGCAGGTTTCTACACGGGTGCAGGCGCCACACTCAAACTCGGGGCCGGTACGTCCAACAGCTACACCATCGGGAAATCCAGCGGCGACAACGCCATCGGGCTTGATGGCGGCTCCATCACGGTCATGGCGGATGCCAGCACCGGAAAGGGTGTTTTCCGCCTGAACGGAGATCTGAACGGCGGTGGTGGCGGTAGCTGCATCACCATCCCCGCAAGCGCCGAGCATGACATATCCGGAAACGTCAATCTGGCAGGCGGTGCACGACTTGGCGCTGGTACCTATACCGTTGACGGGTACTTCTCGGTGAATACCGGCGGCTCCGCATGCAGCGACAACGTCGCGGTCTCCGGCAAGGACGTCACCATCGTCCTGTCAGGCACCGAAACACCTTCTGATTGGGAATGTAGCGGAAAGTCATTCTGCCTGACCGGCGGCAACGCCATCACGCTCAACGCCCCGAAATCCGGCCCCTATGCGGAATTGGCGGTTATCGGTCCGCAGTCTTCCAAGAATACGACAGGCGCTGAGATCACCTCCGGCGGCAGAGCGAAAATCTCGGGCGCCTTCTATTTTCCAAATGGCGTGATCGATTTTGGCGGTGGTGGTCAGCTCGGGGACGCGGGTAACGGCTGTCTGCAACTGATCGGCACGAGCATCTCGCTATCCGGCGGCTCCCAAGCGATGTCCGAATGTACGCAACTGAGTGGAACCCGAAAGGTGGCCTTGGTCCAATGAAGACGTTTCTGAGAATAATGGCGCTGCGAGCACGCGTTCGCCTTGGCCATCCGCTTTTTGTGTTGAAAGACACAAAGGGCAATGCTGCTATCGAATTTGCCTTGGTCGTTCCCATCTTCGCTCTCGTCTTCGTGGCGAGTGTCGATCTGGGAATGCTGGTGTTCTCGCGATTTCAACTGGAGGCGGCCGTCTCGGCAAGCGCCAGCTATGCAATCGCCCATGCCGACCAGGTCGATGGCAGCAACGGTAGCGAACTGGCCAAGAATCTTGCCCTCATGATCGCCAGCAATTATCGGGGCGATGCCACCGCGGCAATACAGGTCAATAACGGTCCGCAGGCCAGTTATGACGGGGCGACGATCAAGATCGGTGGCGTCTCCAGTCAGGCCAATGCCTGCTATTGCCCGAAGGGGAATGCCGCATCTGTCGAGTGGGGGTCGCAAGTCACCTGCAACTCGTCTTGCCCTGACGGCGGGCGTGCCGGACGCTATGTCGCTGTAACGGCAAAGCAGGCATATACCCCGTTCTTCACGATGTTCGATGTCGTCAAGGACGGTTCCATTGCCGCCAACGCAATGGTGCAGACGAAATGAGGTATTCCATACGCAGGTTCATTCGTGAACGTTCCGGCGCCAGCGCCGTTGAGTTTGCGTTGGTCGCGCCGGTCTTTTTGTTGTTGCTGTTTGGTATGATCGAATTTGCCCGGTTGTTCTGGGCGACCCATGCTCTTCACGAAACAGCAATCGCCACGGCGCGTTGCATGGGCATACCGCAGATCCAATGCGAAGACGGTGGAGCCTACAGCTCGGAGAATGCGATCGCATTTGCGAAGTCCAAAGCGGCGGGGTGGCTCATCCAACTTGATCCGACGGCGATCACTCTCGATCGCAGTGCCAGCTGCAACGGTTTGGAAGGTCTTTCAAAGGCGAGGATCGAATACGAGTTCACGACCGTTGTGCCAAATCTCCTGACGTCCCTGGCGGGCGGCACTCAGCTGAAAGCCGAAGCATGCTACACCAACTACTGATGTGGCCGCACGGGGCTCCATACCACGTTGCACGTCCCGACGGTTTGCTCTGCCGTGGATGAGCGGCGGGCGTCCCCCAGAATACGCGCCTTCAAGGGCGCGCGTATCATCTATAACAACGGCGTGGCCACGCGGGATTGCACGATCCGCAATCTGTCTGCAGGTGGCGCCCGGTTGGTCATGGAAACGACGATGGAACTTCCCAACGTGTTCGAGCTGGCGCTGGAAGGCGGTTCTCGGCGTCAATGTGAAATACGTTGGCGTAGGTTTAATGAACTGGGCGTCGAATTTATGGGTGGCAATATACCAACATGAACACAACGAGCTAGCTTCCAGTCTTCTCCGCCCGATACGATGATACTGATGGCCGGATTGTATGTTCGAAACACCGTGCTGAATCGTCCAATGGGACGTCGGGGATGTAGCCAAGTGCGTCGATGATCTGCGACAGCTCTTCCTGCTGGGCTTCGGACTTCTTCTGACGGGCAATGTATTCATCCTGCAGGTTTGCCAGGACGTCGCTGGAAACCGAGGGGTCGCCGCTCGCGCGAGTCCATTCCTCGTAGACAGCCTCATCCGCGGCGAGCAGCCGGCGGTGTTCGTGTATTGCCGACACCGCCAATTCCTCCAACGCTTCCTTCGGCATCGAACAGAACCGCGGATCCCGCTCGCTCTTGTCGGTCTCAGAGGACTCCGCATCGTTCATTCGTTTTTCCTCGAAACTCATTCCTTCACCACTCGAAACGATGCTTTGGTCCCGCACTGTGCGGCCGCGCTACAGACTATCATAAGACCAACATTGCAAATCCGTCGAAGATCGATTGCCCCCAATATCACAGGACATGTCGAATCGGAACTATAGTTCCTAGAACAATAATTCCGATTCAGGTTCCGCTCACGTCATGGATCTCAACGAGGTCATGGCGGTCAATTTGCGTCGAATACGTCATGGCAAGAAACTGACGCAGGAGGAACTGGCGCACCGCACAGGCCTGAGCGCACGCCATATCGGTGCCATTGAACGCGCCGAAATGTCGGCAACCCTCACCGTCCTTGGCCAGATTTCAGAAGCGCTGGGCGTCGAACCCGCCGAGCTTGTGACCAAATCGAACTGATCTGCAAATCGCGCCCGTGGTCGACTGGATTTTAGGGTTCGGAGGCGGTTTCCGCTCCGAAGCCGATGTGCATCGATCGATTGGGACAGCTCGACCACTGAGATTGAGCATGGGTCAAGGCTTTACACGAGCGGCGGGCCGCATTATATATTCTCCACAAGGAGAATGATTATGGCCAGCACATCACACGCCTACACACCCGCCGAGGCGGCGGCTGTCAGCGAGATCGCTGTGAAGTCGGTGCACAATGCGATCGACAAGCGCATCATCGAGACTCATCTCGTTGGTAGCAGGGGTCGAGCACTCACCGATGAGGATCTGCTTCGGTTGAAGCTCTGGTACGGCGTCGGATCGATCTTGTCTGCCGAGCGCCGCAAGCGCCTATTCGATACGATCGACCAGAACCCCGATGCCGAAACTGTTAGGGCAGACGATTATCTCATTATCGACGTTGCGCGAGCACGAGAACAACTGGCCGCGCGGGCCGAGGCGCTTCGAGAAGCCGAACGACTGATTGAAAGCGTGAAAGGCGTCGTGGGCGGCGAGCCGGTTTTCAAGCGAACCCGTGTTCCCGTGCGAACGATTGCCGCGATGAAGACCCAAGGCGCAAGTACAGCGGAAATCGTTGAGGGCTATCCTTCGCTCACCGAGCGCATGGTGGAACTTGCCGAGATCTGGGTTGCGGCCCATCCCGCCAGAGGACGTCCGAGGAAGCTTTCGGAGCAGGGCCTGAAGGTGAAATCCGTGAAGCGCCTGATCCTTCGGAACGAGAACGTCCCTAAAACGTCTGGCTCGACCTCGTGAAGTTTCTTATCGATGAATGCCTTCACACGTCTCTCGTGGCCGTGGCTCAAGAGCACGGCCACGATTGTTTCCATGTAAATTGGCTGGGACTGAGCGGCGAGACCGATTGGGACCTAATGCCTCGGATTATCGAGGAAGATTTCACCTTCGTGACGAACAACGCCCGCGACTTCCGGAAGCTCTATGCCAAGGAAGAGCTGCATGCGGGTCTGGTGATTATCGTCCCGCAGGTGCTGCCTGTGCTGCAACGAGAATTGTTTGCCCTCATATTGCAGGATCTGGCAGGCGCGCAGGATATGGTCAACGCAGTCATCGAAGTAACCCTCGACGGAGAGGAAGCGGTTCTCACGCGCTATTCGCTTCCGGAAGTATAGTCACCTTCCAAGGAAATCATTTTCCTCCGATCCTCGACAGGTCGATCCGCATCTCAGCTGACCCAACGTTCTCGCTTTTCTCGGCGCCTTCAGTGCTTGTATCCGCAGGAGGTATGTCGCTGCTCGCCTCGGCCTCCTCTGGAGGCAATACATTGTCTATCGTCACGCTTTTTCTCGGATCCTCCGCCTGGAACACGCTCACGCCTTCGAACTCGCCGGTCTTCCAGGCGTAGACAGCGTCCTCGAAGATCTGAGGGAAGACGTCATCGCTCTTCGGATTGCCGTACCATTTGGCAACGATCCGCAAGACCTTCGCGAACATCGCCGTTCCCTTGCGAAGGTTTTCGCAAGGATCGACGAGATCAGCCTTTAAGTCGGCCGTATCCTTGACGCCGACACCCGCAGGGAACTGTGTCAAGCCGACGCGGACCACTGCCTGGCCGACATACTGCCGGACGATCGCCATGGCCTCGTCCGGCGTCATCGCCTTCGGGACGAGGATCAATCGGCCACCCGATTTGACCGTGACGGCAAGCGGATCGTTCGAGCCCGCAGCGGTCACGAACTGTTCGACGATTGCCGGCTTCAATGAGGGGTCGGCGCATTGTTGGATCAGGGCAGCGTCGAGCATGAGGTCTCCTCGGGCTTCAGGTGTTGAAGGAAATCAAGAGGGGCTTATCGAACAGACGCGCCCAGGCTTCCGCATTGGCGCGTTGGATGGCGACGATGGATGTCCCCTTGGTCCACCAGCCGTTGCCGACGGCGACAATGACGTCCGGATCGTGGAGCATGGATTGGAGAACGGGCCAGACGATCAGTTGCTCGTAGCAGATCAGCGGTGCGACCCGAGCATCAGCGACCGCCACTACCGGGTCCGCGATGAAATGCGCCCGCGCGCCACCGCTCTGACCCAGCAGGGGACGCCAAGGCTGCCACATCGAGCCCGGGACCGGCATGCGCTCGCGATAAATGACGCGAGCACCGTTACGAGAGAGAGCGACCAGAACATTATCGTATCCGCCCGTATCGACGACCGCAGCGCCGGCAATGACGGTGACGTCAGTGCCCTGCAGCCCATTTACCCAGAGCCGCTCGACGGTCGGCGTCCAGAAGCCCAGGGCGCTCTCGGGGAGGACAATGGTGAGGGCGCCGCCGGATGCTCGATCCTTCACCGTGGCAATCAGATCACGGTGGTGCCTAATGCTGACGTCGCGACCGAGTGAAGCGCCGAATTCGAGATCGACGCCCCGCCACGCTTCCGTTAGCTTCGGCTCGTCCCAGGTTGCGGCGGACCAGATCCAAAAGCCTGCCAGGACAATCGCGACAGCTGGCCACATGCGGGTTACGAGGCCCATGAGGCCGGCTGTCGCGGCAAGGAGCCCCCACCATCCCCATCCCGGAAACAGCACGCCCGCGGCCGTGATCGGATGCGCCCAGCCGGTGATACCGATTGGCGGAATGGCCATGAGCAAGACTGCCGCGAGGTAGCGAAACGGTCGTGTACGTTCGCATCTCGTCCAGAACATTGCGTGGACACCGACAAAGCCCAGCGATGCGCTGAGCCAGAGCAGCAGTCCCGGCCAGAGGTCGGAGGAATAGAAGGTGGCAACGCCCTGCGGCAGACCGCGTGATGCAGCGAGGAAATAACCGGCGGAAACCGCTGCGGCCGCCAGTCGTGACCGCGCAAGCGCCCAGAGGGTTGGAAACGTGCATGCGAGCGGAAGGAAAAGGACGTGACCGCTCCACGCCACCGTTCCGGCGATGATTGAAGCGGCAATCAACAGGACCGGCCGAACGCGCTTACGGCACATAGGTGAGCACCGGTTGCGCCAGGCCGAGGATGCCCGAAACGGGAAGGGGACCGAAGTAGCGGGAGTCGTAGGAGCTCCTGTGCGGTGAATGGAGGAAGACGCTTTGTGCCGGCACGGCGCCGCCGAAATACGGCACCATCGGCCGACCCTTGCCGTCGCGCTGAGCCAGATCGGAGAAAGGGATCGCATGCCCGTCGATCGTTACGCCCGCACCGATTTCGACATGCTGCCCGGGAACCGCGATGACCGTCTTGATGAGCGGAGCGACCCCGCCCGGGCAGGTTCCGAAGCGGAGATAGCCACGCGCTCTGGCCTCTCGCATGACAGGCGTTTGCGGAGGGCAAATGAAGACGAGATCGCCTGCCGATACCACTCGATTGAGCGCCGAGATGCGCCATATCCCGAGGGGCTCGCTCGGCGTCAGGTTGATGCGGTAGCCGCCGATCTTGGCGGCAGCGGCACTGCCCCCAACGACGGTTGCCGCCACCAACAAAAGCACGACGGCATTCGATCGTCGCGCAGGTCGCATCCGACGTACAGAGACTTGCGCCGTCATTTCAGGGACAGTCCCTGGCTCTTTGTCTGACGCAGGGTTTCCGTCTGTTTCAAAGCCTCCGTCGTGCGCTCATGCGCGGCCAGCTGCTGCGCGGTCCGCATAAAATTCCATGCTGATTGCACTTCGGCCCTCTGTCCGGCCGTCATCCCCGCGGTGACGGTGTTAAATGTCTGTCCGTTGGTGCCTTTTGCGGCAAGAGGCAGGAAGGTCCGCTCGCCGAAACGCTCCGATACAGCTCTCGCAAATCCCTCGAGCTCCGCCTTCACCATTTTGTCGGCAAGCGCATATTCGAGACCGGCCGGCAGGTCGTTGCGGTCGATCGCATCGCGCACACGTTCGAGGGTCTGCTTTGCGTTTGCCGAGAGCGCCGGAATATCGATGGACACCTTCAGACGGACGGCGCGTTCCTCGACCTCATATTTGCGCTCCGCCTCTGCACGCTGGCGCAGATAGCGTTCCAGATTTCGAGCCAGAGCCGGCGCGTTGGTCAGCGCTGTTGCCCGCGCCTGCTTGTCAGTGCCGCTTGCCAGTAGACCGGTCTTGCCTTTCAAGGCGCCGAAGCTTTCCGGTTGATCGCGGATCCTGCCGATGGTGGCATTCGCCACCGCTCCATCCTTCAGCAGTGCGTCGACGTTGATCGCCTTGAACGCGATTCCCGGCTGCGCGTAGACGAGGTGGAAACGGGTCGAAACCTCCTCCCACTGTTTCTTCAAACCGGGATCGGCTGTGACCTTGTCCTCCACCGCCTGGTCGATTGATTTTGCGAAGGTGGTGATGCCGGAAACCATGGGTCTTGCCTTCCTGACAGTGTCATGAATTGGGGATTTCACAGAGCCGATGATGAGCCCGAGCTTGGCGGCGACCGCGGCCAGCCGCGCACCAAGATCGATGAGCTTTTGCTTTTGCCCAACCGTCCATTCCAGCCGATCGCGGAGGAGCGTGCGGGCCACGTTGACGAGATTGAGACCTCGAGCCTCGGCGAAGCGAAGGGCCTGATGGTAGAAGGGACCACCAGCGTAATCGAGGGTCGTTTCCTTGGCGTTCCTGCGCGAGAGGACTGGGATCAAGCCGCCGGCCTTGGCGAAGGATCTTCGGCCGTAATAGACGGCCAGGTCCTCACGATGACGAGTCATGGCGACATAGGTGAGGTGGCGATCAAGAGAAAGAGAACCCAGCACCTTGACCCGATCGACCGTGGCGCCCTGGCTTTTATGGATCGTCGTGGCATAGCCATAATCGAGGTTGTTGTAGAAGCGTTGTTCCACCAGCACCTGGCGCGCAAGCTCGCCATCGCCAACCTGCGCGACGATGCGGCCCGGCCCGGTCTCAACGACCTTGGCCAACATGCCATTCTTGACGCCGAGCGATCCTTCGTTCTTGAGGAACACGATCTGGTCGCCCACGGCAAAATTGCGATCGCCGTCCGCCGTCTTGAACATAGCTCCCTTGTCGAGAACCCCGCGCTCGATGAGTTTGATGCGCGCCATCTGGTTGAGCATGCGAACGTCCCTGCGCAAATGAGCCAGGATCAGCGACGTCTTCGCCGGATCGTAATCGCGGTCCCAGGCGGCGATGAGGTTGTCGACGGCGTCGGCCTTCAGATCCCACCCGATCACCTTGCCATTGGCACGGTAGGCGTCGACTGCCTTGCCGACGTTGCCGCGCGCCAGGTCGAGCGAGGCATCGCGCATCCATTGCTGGCGCTGGCGATAGATGGTTTCGAGTTCCGCATACCCAATGCGATCGGAAATCGCCCGAAACGCGGCGCCTGCTTCGATCGGTTGGAGCTGTTCGGGATCGCCGATGAGAACGAGCTTGGCGCCGGCCTTCGTCACCGCTTCGACGAACAGCGCCATCTGCCGCGACGACACCATGCCGGCCTCGTCCAGAACGAAGACCGTCTTGCTGTCGAGCTGGTTTCTTCCCGCATTCCAGCGAAGCTCCCAGGACGAAAGTGTCCGAGAAGGGATTCCCGCTTCTTTCTCCAGCCCTTCGGCCGCCTTGCCGGCAAGTGCGCCACCGACGACCCGATAGCCGGCCGCCTCCCAGGCTTCGCGTGCCGCCTTCATCATCGTCGTCTTACCGGCGCCGGCGCGGCCGATCACCGAGGCAATCCGCTCGGCTCCCGCGACGTGCTCGATCGCAGTTCTCTGCTCATCCGACAGGCGGTCATGACGGGCAAAAGTCGCGGCGAGCACCGGATCCCGCACGCCATGTGACGACCGTTGCGATAGCCAGACGGCGCGATTGGCCATCTGCGCTTCCAGCCGGATCATTTCCCGCGTCGTGTATTTGGCGGGCAATCTGGAACCAGTGGCAAAGTCGATCCGCTCGCGCTCAAGGCGGAACGTGTCGGGATGCAGGATGATCCGGACCATGAGGCTTTGGAACAGGGCGGGATCGTCGATATAACGATGCAGGATCTTGGCGACATCACGCTCGTCGAAGACGCTCTTCTCACGCGTGATCAGGTCGATGACGAGTTTTGGGCTCCGGTCGATCCGTCTCGCGTTTTCGGCTCTGCGCGCATCCTGCAGTTCGATGCGCTCGAGCTCGACCGGCATCGTAGCAACATCGGCTTTCCGCTCGATCGCTTTGGTCCCGACGCCAAGGTGGATGGTCGGTTCGAGATCGATCCCCTGCTTTTCGAAGGAGCGGCCGTCGACGCGAAGGTCGAGACCGGCCAGCGCCAGATGCCTGTTCTGGCAGGCAAACCATCCGTCGCGAAACGCGTTGAAATCGTCGATGCCTCCAGCCCAGAGCTCATAGACGATCTTGCCGGCATCGTTGCGGATCGGATTGCCGTCCGGTCCAAGCAGCGCGACCTTCTTGGCGCCGAAACCGTCTTCGGTCAGCGGCCGCAAGGTTGTCATCAGATGAACGTGCGGGTTGCCCGGCGCGTCATGATAGACCCAGTCGGCCACCATGCCGTTCGACGTGATGTGCCGTTCGACGAAATCCCGCACGAGCGCGATATTCTGCTGAGCGCTCAGTTCGATCGGCAGAGCAATGGTGACGTCCTTGGCAAGCTGCGCATCGGAGCGCTTCTCGAAATCTTCGACCTTGTTCCAGAAGGCTTCGGAAGCACCGGCGACCGAACGATCCGCGATCATCGTTCGCAGCCATTCGGGAGCGTCTGCGGGAATAACGAACTCTTCGTGCAGTAATCCGTGCTTGCGAGTGTAGTCGATCGTTCGAGCCTCGCGCTCGAACTCCATCTTGGCGCAGTGCCGGTAGGCCGCCGACAGCACGGCGCTGCGGCCGGAGCCGCGGGCGACAACGCTGACGGAGAAATGGGGGACGGCCACAGCAATTCTTTCCCGGTTGCGAACGAAATCAACAGGTTCGTCGGAAGCGGAAGGCCC
The DNA here is from genome assembly GCF_027871645.1 of Agrobacterium sp. ST15.13.015. Lineage (NCBI taxonomy): Bacteria > Pseudomonadati > Pseudomonadota > Alphaproteobacteria > Hyphomicrobiales > Rhizobiaceae > Agrobacterium > Agrobacterium sp. ST15.13.015. The sequence goes on along the minus strand of NZ_JAQAHF010000016.1, from coordinate 23,948 downwards.
CGCCAGGGGCAAAAAGCAGAACGTCGCGTCAGCGACGTATAATTGCGCCCTTCGGATCCGCTCCTTCGGAACGGCCGGGATCATTCACCAAAGCTGGCGCTTTGGCGATTGTAGGATTCACAGTAGTGCGTTCCGCACGCTCCTCCGGGAAACTGGGTTCGAAAGACAAGCTTTCCAACCCAAAGGAGACGTACGGAATGAAAAGGCCATCCTCCAAGATCCGCGACGAAATCGCCAAACTCCAGGAGCAGCTAAAGATCGCCGAGACCCGTGAGGCCGAGCGCATCGGCCGGATCGCCCTCAAGGCCGGACTTGGCGAGATCGAGGTCGACGAGGCAGAGCTGCAGGCGGCCTTCGAGGACCTGGCGAAACGGTTTCGCGGAGGCGAGGTTCGTACGACCGGAGGAAAGAGGGGAGCAGGCGCAGGCGAAAGCAGGGCACCGTCCACGCAGAACGCGACTGGCGCGGCTGCGGGCGGGACTGCTGAGGCTTGAGCGGATGGCGCGCACGACCACATCCGACGCCCGCAAGAAGGACACGCGGGAAAAGATCGAGCTCGGCGGTCTGATCGTCAAAGCGGGCCTTCGATACGAGAAACGGGCGCTGCTGCTGGGCGCGCTCATCGATTTGAGCCAGCGCCTCAAAGCAGATGAGACCGAACGGCCGCGGCTGCTGGCGATCGGCGCGGGGGCCTTTGGCAACAGCGATGAATAGGATCATTCTTTTCATGGCGCCTGTCGTGCTGATGATCCTGGTCGTGATCGGATTGACCGGGATCGAACACTGGCTGTCCGGCTTCGGAAAGACGGAGGCTGCTCGACAGACGCTCGGCCGCGCCGGCATTGCCCTGCCTTATGTCGCCGCGGCGGTCATCGGCATCGTGTTGCTGTTCGCGAGCGCCGGCGCGATCAGGATCAAGACGGCAGGATGGGGCGTCGCCGCCGGAGGGCTAGCGACGATCATTGTCGCCATCGTTCGCGAGGCGATCAGGCTGTCGGCATTCGCGAACCAGGTTCCGGTCGGCAAGTCGCTCCTCTCCTATCTCGATCCGGCGACGCTGATCGGAGCGGCAGCTGCAGCGCTTTCTGCCTGCTTCGCCCTCCGCGTTGCGCTCGTCGGCAACGCGGCCTTCGCCAGTGCCGAGCCCAAACGCATACGCGGCAAGCGGGCGCTGCATGGAGAGGCCGACTGGATGAAAATGCAGGAGGCGACGGGCCTGTTTGCGGAGGGCGGCGGTATCGTCGTCGGCGAGCGATATCGCGTCGACAAGGACAGCGTAGGGACGCGCGCGTTTCGCGCCGATGATCCCGACACATGGGGTGCCGGTGGTAAGTCACCGCTCTTATGCTTCGACGGTTCGTTCGGTTCGTCGCATGGCATCGTGTTCGCTGGTTCCGGCGGTTTCAAGACGACATCGGTGACGATCCCGACGGCGCTCAAATGGGGCGCCTCGCTGATCGTCCTCGACCCGTCGAATGAGGTTGCCCCAATGGTGTCGGCCCATCGCACCAGCGCGGACCGAGACCTGTTCGTCCTCGATCCGAAGAAGCCGGAAACCGGATTCAATGCGCTGGATTGGATCGGGCAATTCGGCGGCACCAAGGAAGAGGATATCGCATCCGTTGCCTCATGGATCATGAGCGATAGCGGCGGTACGCGCGGTGTGCGCGACGACTTCTTCCGGGCCTCGGCCTTGCAGTTGTTGACGGCGATGATCGCCGACGTTTGCCTTTCCGGACATACTGAGAAGGAGAACCAGACGCTTCGCCAGGTCCGCGCCAATCTTTCCGAACCTGAACCGCAGTTGCGCCAACGCCTGCAGGAAATCTACGACAATTCGGACTCGGATTTCGTAAAGGAGAACGTCGCGGCCTTCGTGAACATGACGCCTGAAACCTTCTCCGGCGTCTATGCGAATGCCATCAAGGAAACCCACTGGCTGTCCTATCCGAACTACGCCGCGCTGGTTTCGGGCAAGACGTTTTCGACGGGGGATCTTGCCGATGGAAACACCGACGTCTTCATCAACATCGATCTCAAGACCCTGGAGACGCATGCGGGCCTCGCACGCGTCATCATCGGCTCGTTCCTCAATGCAATTTATAACCGCGATGGTTTGATGAAGGGCAGAGCACTGTTCCTCCTCGATGAGGTTGCCCGCCTTGGCTACATGCGGATCCTGGAGACCGCGCGCGACGCCGGCCGGAAGTATGGCATCACGCTTCTCATGATCTACCAGTCAATCGGCCAGATGCGGGAAACCTACGGCGGCCGCGATGCCGCGAGCAAGTGGTTCGAGAGCGCGAGCTGGATCAGTTTCGCGGCGATCAACGATACGGAAACCGCGGATTACATCTCGCGTCGCTGCGGCATGACGACGGCCGAGATCGACCAGGTCAGCCGAAGTTCGCAGATGAAAGGATCGTCGCGGACGCGGTCGAAGCAGTTGGCCGCACGACCGTTGATCCAGCCGCACGAAGTCCTTCGCATGCGCGCTGACGAACAGATCGTCTTCACGGCGGGGAACGCGCCGCTTCGATGCGGCCGCGCGATCTGGTTTCGGCGCGACGACATGAAAGCTTGTGTTGGCACGAACAGGTTTCACAAGCTTGGAAGCCCACCCGAAGCCCCTCTGATCGAGCCGGCGCGCAGAGCAGCGAGCAAGGTCGATCCAGAAAAATGAAGAGTATCGGAGAAATCAGCGTCGCACGAAAGGGCGGGATTTCGGGAATTCTCGTCGTGCGAGGAGCGGGAAATAGCGCAGCCGCAGGAGCCTCAACAAAGAGGCCCGAAGGGGAGGCGGGACCGACCGCGCCCCGCTCCCGCACACCGTCTGATAGCACGCTTGCTCATAAACGCGGATGAACCGAAGCCGATAAGTTGGGGAATACAGGAGAGGACCGAGGTGACGAAATCGAATGTGGTTCCGTTCAGAAAGCCGAGGAAGTCCGGCAGCAGGAACGATCGACATCGCTGGCAGGGGAAGTCACCCCGATCGGGACCGAGCCGCCCGCGCAAACCCCTGATCGCGATCGTCTGCGCCATGGTCATTGCTGCGGGAGGCTGGCTTGCCTTCGGGGGTATTAATAAGCTTTCTGGGTTTGTGACTGCGGCCAACACACCAACAGCGGATTCATCGTCAGCGGCATTTTCATTCTGCGGTGCAGATCGCCATGTGAACTGCATCGTCGACGGCGATACGTTCTGGTTCGAGGGAGAGAAAATCCGCATCGCGGATATCGACACGCCGGAACTCAGCCCGCCGCGCTGCGAGGCGGAAAGGATCAAGGGCGAGGCCGCGAAAGCACGCCTGCGGGCGCTGCTCAATGCTGGCAAGTTTTCGCTTTCAGCCGGGTTGTGCGACGAAGACAAGTATGGCCGCAAGCTCCGTACCGTGACGCGGGCAGGGCGCTCGCTTGGAGACACCCTCGTCAACGAGGGCCTCGCCCGGCGCTGGGACGGCGCTCGACATGGATGGTGCGGCTGAGAGCCGCGAGAGGATCGTCACCATGGGGCGGAGATCGTGTGCGGGCTCCGTGAGCACCGCGAATAGAGCCGTGCGCCGAAGGCGTCCCGCCCAAGCCTGTCATGACATTTCCGATTTCATCACCGATGTGAATCGATCCACCCCGACCGATTCAAAAGTGTCGTTGGACGCGATTCCCGCGATCGGCGATTCTGATCTCATGATCGCGCAACCCTACCATCTCTATGTCGAACGCACGGATGTCGCGAAGAACATGGCACGCTACTACGCCATGTCGATCGAACCGAACCTCTTTGGCGATGTTTGCCTACTCAGGAAGTGGGGCCGCATTGGCGCGAAGGGTCAAATGATGGTCCATCATTTCGGGCGGGAAGAGGAAGCTGTCGAACTGTTTCTCGATCTGCTTCGACAAAAGCGCAAACGCGGTTACCGCCCGCGCGCCTCTGTGGCAAATTGGGAAAGGCCCGCCGAAGCGGGCCAAGAGGGCGTTTCAGCGACGCCGGTCCCAGTCGGTCTCGAGGGACACTTCGATCTCGACGAAGAAGGGGATCTTGATCACGAGCTTCAAGCCGAGCTTGCCCTTGCGGAAGAAGTGGCTGATCACCTTGCAGAGAGTACGGAGCCGACGGCCGGTGGCGGCGAGGAATTGAGCGAGCTGTTGCATGTTGTTTCTCCTTTCGAATTGCGGTCATCGCGGGGATAGTCGGCAGACCGGAAAGGAGGGACGCACCGAAACGAATGTGGAGGACTTGCCGGCGACTGAATTTTGATCCGCGAGGAGCAGCAGTGCTGTGGGGAAAATTCTGGCGGCGGCAGGTTGCGTCGTGACGAACGGGCTGCAACATCCCCGATGAGAGATGACAGCAGGATCGAAAGGAAGAGGCTCAACTGGTCGCCATCGCTACGATCGCGATGCCTCCTCGACATCCCTATTGAGAGGCGGCTCTCGCCGCCCCTCGGATGAAACTGCACCGCAAGACTGATTATGATTCTGCGTGATCGTCGTAGCTGATACGGGACGCATTTACCGGGGTGCCGGTTTCCCGCGTGATCGCCGTGATGATCGGCGCAAGTGAGCCGAGTTCGTCGTCAGTGAGCGCGATCAGCTCCGGATAGTCGATATCAACGCCGGTATAGTCCGCCGTCAAAGCGATGGCCCAATCGCCGCCGTTGATGCGATATTCATGCGTGTCGAAATCGAATTCGAGATCGTCCAGCAAGTTGATAGTAAAGCGCCCGAATATCTCGGCCTCCCCCTCCAACTGATAGTCGGCGAACTCCTCGCCTCCGGTGAGAACGCTCCGCTCCAGCGCCATGATGATCCGCACGCAGCCAATTGCTGCCTCCAGTCCTTTGATCAGGCGATCGTGGAGCGCTCGCGAGAATTCGCTGTCGCAACCGATGCGGTTTGCGAGGACGACGAGACGGAAGCCTGAAAGCTTGGCGTAGAGCATGATGTTCTGATCGGTTGTCATGATGTGATCTCCTTCGTTGATGACGGAGATCGGCCACTCTGTAGCAAAGAGGGGTCAAGGACCGCGGGACGCGGCTCGCAAGCGGGGGAACCGATTTTTCCAGAGCCTGGCGGCGGAAAAATTGGGGGAGACCGCGCCGTCCTTGACGCCGGATTTGCTGGAGTAGAATGGGAGGTCATAGAGAGAAGAGACCCGCGGACCCGTAGGGGACGCGACCGTCTCCGGCGGGAGCCGGGGGGAGCGTTGAGGGGTGAAATCCCTGACAGCCGGGAGGCCGGTCGAGCCGGCGGACCGGCTCAAATAACAGGAGGAACGAGCCGCTCAGAATGGCGGCTCGGCTTCGACGGCGCCCTCCTGTTCGGCAAGCATGACGGCCAGATCGGCCTCGGCGAGTTGGAGCTCCGCCTCGATTTGACGCCGCTCGGCCGCGCCCCATGCGTTCCTCAGTTCGGCACGCAGTTCCTCGATGTGCTGTTCGATCGTCATCGTCTCATCTCCTTGAGTTCGTGAAAGACGACGACGCGGGGCGGGACGGGATGGCGGGGTCAGGGATCGCGAACGCGACCGCCAGCGGCGGCGAGTGGGGGAGCCGATTTTGTTGGAGCGGCGGGAACCGAAGCGGAGGCAAAATTGGGGGTTGACCGCTCGTCCTTGAGGCCGCCATGCCGGCACGGCATACTGGAGCGCTATGAGCAGACATTTCCGGTTCCGCATGGCACCAGGAAAGCCGGAAGCGGGCTCGATGCCCGCTCCCGGCTTCTCTATTCGGCCGCTTGGCCCCGCCTTGGCGAGCGGGGCCTCGTCCGGATCTCAGTCCCGGTTGGGGCGGGACCAGATCAGCTGGTAGCCGTCCTCGCCTTCGACTTCGGTGAGGGTTGCGTAGATCGGAGCGGGGAAGCTCGGGTCGTCCAGCTTGACCGAGAGGTAGTCGCGGTCCTGCTCGGAGCGCTTCTGCCAGGCCGCACCGAGCTCGACGTTGCCGGCGTAGATGCGGTAGTGCGGTCCCTTGTCGGAGGGGTTTTCGATGCGGGCGATGCGGGCCTTGACGTTGAGGGCAAGCGTGCGGATCGAGCCGTTGAAGCCGGTTTCGGTGGAGGTGAAGGTGCCGATCGTTGCCATTGTGGTGTTCCTTTCGTTGGTTTCGGGCCGCGCCCTTCGCGGCCTCGATGGCTGTCGAAAGGACCGGGGACGATCGGACCGCACCCCCGGGGTCCCCATTGCGCATCGCGCCGTGGGGTGGCTTGCCGGGCCGCAATGAAATGGAGGGCGGCCGGGAGGAACTTTGTTGCTGCGCGAGGAATGCGGCACGCCGGGGTCCCCACTCGGCCTGTCGAGTGGGGTTGCGTCCGCAGGGGAAGAAAGTTTCGGATGGCCGTTGCGGGAGGACGATCGAGGCGACGCCGGTCTCCGGTCAGACATGCCTCATCGAGCCCGCGAATGGAGCCCCGCTATATCAGGCAAAGGCACGTGGCAATGGCGGCTGCGCACAATTGGACCATAGCTCCGATTTCGGCTGATCGGGGGACGCTTCGCTCCGGCGTCAGCTTAAGCCGTACCAGGTCCCACGACCGGCTCCGTGGAGGGTCAGATGTCCCTGCTCGGTCAGCGCCCGAAGATGATCCTTGACGGTGTTGCGGCTCGCGCCTGTCGCTTTGGCCACATCCATCACCGTGACGCGCCCGCGCTCACGCGCCAGTTCGAGGATCGCGACGGACAACTCCGGCAGGTCGCCGAGGAGAATGCGCTCACGCTCGATCTTGCGCTCGAGACGCTGCTTCTGGCGTTGCAGGCTCCGCAGGAAAAACTCGACCCACGGATTCCAGTCCTGTTGGTCCGTTCGTATCGTGCCCTGCGTTCGGCGAAGCGCGAGATAATAGGCTTCCTTGTTCTGCTCGATAACACTTTCCAGTGAGCTGTACGGCACATAGGAATAACCCGCCCGAAGAAGCAGCAAAGTGGTCAGAGCGCGCGACAGTCGGCCATTGCCATCCTGGAAAGGATGGATTTCCAGAAAGACGACGACGAAGACAGCGACGACGAGTAGAGGGTGAAACGTGCCATCCTTCTCCTGAGCTTGTTGCCAGGCCACTAGTTCCGACATTCGGCCCGGCGTATCGAAAGGGGAGGCTGTCGCGAAGACGACGCCCAGACTTCGTCCATCCTCGTCGAAGGCTTCGACGTTGTTGGCAAGGGTTTTCCAGTTTCCCCTGTGTCGTTCATCTTTGACCGAGTGCGCGAGCAGATCCCGATGCAGTTGGCGGATGTGATTTTCGTTAAGCGGGATTGCGTCGAAGGCGGAGAAGATCGTCTCCATCACCTCGGCATAGCCGGCAACCTCCTGTTCGTCTCGGCTGGAGAACGAGCCGATACGGAGGTTCGAGAGCAGCCTTTCGACCTCGCGGTCGCTTAATTTCGCGCCCTCAATACGTGTCGACGATCCGATGCTTTCGATCGTCGCAACCCGCCGCAAGCTGGACAGCCGATCGGGTGCGATGCGACCAAGCGCTCGCCAGGCGCCTTTGAATTCGTCAATCTCGGCGATCAACGACAGGATCTCAGGCGTGATACGCAATTTGGAGAGATCGAGCGCCGTCATCCATTTTCCCATCCGTTTCCATCCAAATGGGGTATGACATAGCGAGATCCATTTTTCCATCCAATTTCATCCAATATGGAAGAACGAACGGGAAAAAGCCGCGGCACGAAGGAGGTCGCCCTGTTGTCGGGAGGAGGCCCCGCCTTGGCGAGCGGGGCCTCGTCCGGATCTCAATCCCGGTTGGGGCGGGACCAGATCAGCTGGTAGCCGTCCTCGCCTTCGACTTCGGTGAGGGTTGCGTAGATCGGAGCGGGGAAGCTCGGGTCGTCCAGCTTGACCGAGAAGTAGTCGCGGTCCTGCTCGGAGCGCTTCTGCCAGGCCGCACCGAGCTCGACATTGCCGGCGTAGATGCGGTAGTGCGGGCCCTTGTCGGAGGGGTTCTCGATGCGGGCGATGCGGGCCTTGACGTTGAGGGCAAGCGTGCGGATCGAGCCGTTGAAGCCGGTTTCGGTGGAGGTGAAGGTGCCGATCGTTGCCATTTTCGTGTTCCTTTCGTTGGTTTCGGGCCGCGCCCTTCGCGGCCTCGATGGCTGTCGCAAGGATCGGGGACGATCGGACCGCACCTGATAAGGCCGGAATGGAATGGAGGGCGGCCGGGAGAAACTTTGTTGCCGCGCGAGGAATGGCGGCGTAGCCGCCAGGGGAAGAAAGTTTTGCATGGCCGTTGCGGGAAGACGATCGAGGCGAAGCCGCTCCCCGATCAGACATGCCTCATCGAGCCCGCAAAGGACGTGGCCTATGCCGACGGGTCAAGAGGAACACGCTGATGGCAACCTGCCACCGCCTCACCCAGCGGAACATTGCTGTGGTCGAACCGTTTCTCTATCGCAATGCCAGAGCCGCAATTCGGTGGCGACGGACCGGCCAGAGTGGGAGTTGCCTCCAGTAATCAACCCGGTATCGTGTGCTCGCGATTCGTCGCCTGGAGGATACATGCGTCAGCAGACAAAGCCGTTTACCGTCGAAATCAAGCAATCCCGAAAGCTCAAACCGACCGACCGCAAAACCTCGATCTGGGGCAAGCTGGACCTGACACCAGATCAGGGCGCGCTCAAGCAGAGAGAGCCGAGAGAGGTGTCGGCCGTTGGCGGATGCAACGACCGACGCTGATTTTTAAGCCGCGACTTTCTCATCAGCTGCATCAGGCTGCAGATCGTGCAGGAAGGTGACTGCCCTCTGCGCATGAGCGGCCGCCTGAAAAATCGCCCGCCTGTCTTCGGAAAGCACGGCGAGCCATGAGGCAAGGTACGACGCGTGATCGGGCCGTGGCTCGAGCTCCGGTACGATTCCAAGGTCGGCGCATAGGAAGCAGCTGCCGAGCTCGGCAATGAGTTCCTCGCGGGCGCGCTCGCTCTTGTCCTTGGCATAACGGCTGAGATCGCGGCCCACGCGCCGCGGGTTCGCGGTCCAGTGCGTTGCCTCATGACTCAGCGTTGCCGTGTAGGAAGCCGCATCGCGGAAGGTCTGGAACGGCGGCATCTGGATATGGTCGGTCACCGGCGAATAGTAGGCTTGCGTCCCGCCATGGCGGATAACGGCGCCGGTGTTGCGGAAGAAGCGATCGGCATTCTCTATCCGCTCGACCGGATCGAGAGTCGGTTCCGGACGATGGTAGTGATGGTCCGGCAGACCGTCGATCTGGTCCACATTGAACACAGAATACGCCTTCAGGAAAGGGATCTCCCGGTCGACCTCCTTGCCATTGCCGTCGGTTTCCGATTTGGTGAAGCGGCTCGCGAACACCACAGTCGAGCCGGTTTCGCCCTTGCGAACCACGGCTCCGAGCTCCCGCGCTTGCTTGAAGGTCATCCACACCGGAGAGGCGAAACCTCTCGCCATCCCCTCGGACCATAGAAGGAGAACGTTCATGCCCGAATAGGGCTGCCCGTTGTGCCGTAGCGGCCGCGTAATCCTGCCTTGAGTGTTGGCTACGCTCCACGGCTTCATCCAGGGACGAACCCCTTTTTCCAGATCGGCAACGATCCGGTCGGTGATCCTCGTGTAGATATCGCCGCGTTCGCCTTCGGTTTTCCTGTTCATGTCTCAAACCTCCTATTCCGAGCCGCGCCTATCGCGGCCCGTCGCGGAGGTCCGAGGGCAGGAGCGGAAGGGCTTGGAGCGCACCGGAACGGCCGAAACAGCGTGGAGGACGGCGAAGCCGTTGCACCTCACAAGCCGGGCTCCTGCAGGACCGCCGACAGGGACGGGCCGCGATAGGCCGGTTCCTCATTTCCTTGCCTGTTTTTCCCCTGGGGCAGCGCGACATGCGGAAAGGCCGGCCCCTCTTGGGAGCCGGCCGATGGAAGCTGGAAAGATGAGGGTAGGGCGGCACGTGGGCGCCGCCCGGGCCGCTTTACCCGAGGGCGGCCATTTGCGCTTCGGCCGCCTTGCGGTCGAGATTGGCGCCGGGGTTTTCGACCGGGCGATCGAAGGGCTTCCAGGTCTCGCCGACGACCTGCTCGTAGGCTGCGACGGCGCCCTCGGCCGCCATCCTGAGCGCATGAGCCTGGACACCCATGTCGGCCGCGAACTCGCGCTTGCGCTGGGCGGCGCTGTCGTAGCCAACGGGACCATCGAGATCCTCGTCGCGGGCATCGTTGGACGCCTTCGCCGTGGCGTCGCGGGCTTCTGTGACCGCACGAGAGTAGAACTGCCCGGCGCCATGTGCCGATCCGACGAAGGCGCCGACGATGCGCTGGAGATGGATCTGCATCGCCCGTTCGCCGAGGCCCTCCGCCAGGCTGTCGGCGGTCTCATTGATCAGTCGCTCATGCAGGTCGCGGATGCCGTCGCTGTCGACCAGTGCGGTTCCGAAGCTTTCGGCGATCTTGAGCGCCTGGGCGCTGTCGGGGCAGGTGAGGCGGACCATTTCGAGGGTCGCACCCTTGCGGAGTTGCACGACGCGGGCGGAAGAGCGGTTGGGGGTCGCGGGCTTGGCCATAACGGTTTCCTTTTCGGTTTGGTCCGAAGCGGTTCCGGCCCCGTGCCGGTCTGCCCTTCGGTGCGGTCAAAAGGAACCGGCGAGGGACGGGCGATTTCACAGGTCCGGAGCGGCTGAGCGAGCGGAGCGGGCTTGCGACCAAGCGGGGGCACCCTGCGCGGGACGCGGGTTCGCTTTGCGCAGCGAGGCTGTTTTGGCCGCACCGCGGCGCGAAAGCGGCCTTGAAACGACCGGCCGCCGGTTCAGACCGCAACGAACACGAAGGGCAGGCCGGCACGGGGCTGAGACTCTCCCCGAAACCGAATGTGGGAAACGATGGCCATCCTCGCAATGCCTCTCACCAATACGCGGGCACACTCCGCAAATGCGCTGCCGGCGGCTGCCTCTCACGCTGCCTCTCGCCAAACCGCGTCACCGAGCTTCAGCCGTAGCGTGGTGATGGCACGGTCCTGACGCTCCAGTTTCCGGATGAGCGCCTCGAGTTCGCCGCGACGTTCGAATGACAGGCGATCGAGGTGATCCTGAAACAGCATCTCATCCGACCGAGTCCATCGTGAGCCGGAGCGCTTGTGCGTGCGGTTTTTGGCTTTCGCCTTTTCGGTCACGGCCAGGCGCTCAGCGCGTGTGGCAATCTGCCGATGGACGAGATCGAGATGATGGCGCGTCTGACGACGCGCCGCCTCCATGCGGGAAAGGAGCACCCACGGACTGATCGGGGTCATGTCCCGGTCCTCCGCCACTGCCAGCCGATGAAGTCCGAAGGACCGTCATAGACGGCGTGACGTTGTTCATCGATGACGAAGCCGAACGGCCCGCGGGTTGCATATTCGGCGCTCGGAACAAGAAAGCGCCGCTCGTCGGCACGTTGGTCCCGCATGCCGCCGCGCGTGGCGACCACCTCCGTCATATCGGCATAGTGGCTGGAATAGATCGCCGAGACGACGACCCAGTCGCCGGCATGCCTGCGCTCGAAGGCTTGCCGGTCCTTCGTCCAGGATTGGCCGGACCCGAGTTCGCGCCCGTGGATCTCTTCCCATGCGGTCGGCCAGCTGTTGCGGAATGTCTCGTCCGCACCTTTGCGCTCGTATGAGGTGAAGAGCTCCGGGAAGGAGAGGGCGACGATGGCCCATTCGGCATCCTCCTTATATGATGATTGGTCAAGCCATTGGCTCTCCATTCCTGTTCTCCATCGGTTGTTTTCCAGTATCCAGGTGAACCCAGGTCTTTCCTCGGCCTATAGACAGCCGGGACAACCTTATATTCGGTCGCTGCATGAGCAGCGGTTCCACATTCCCGCATTCGATGGGCTGGGTTCAGGAAGGCGCGACCATCCTCATACGCGGCGGCTTAGGCCAAAGAAGACTTCCGGTTCGCCTGCCTGGATCTGCCGAAACTGATCAGGCTTCGGTAGATTCCGATGTGGGTGAGGTTCTATGCATTCTTCAGCCGCGCGCCATCGATCACGATGCCTGCGGTCACATATTTCCAAAGCGCGACAAGCAACTTGCGTGCGAGCGCCACGACAATCTTCTTGCGCTGCGCTGAGCCACTCGATGCTGCTCGCTGTCGGAACCAGCCGGAAAGCGCGGATTCCGGTTGATGACGCAACCAAAGCCAGGCCACCTGTATCATCGTTGTTCGCAACCTCGGATTGCCTGCCTTCGATACGCCTTGATCACGATCGACGGAACCGCTTTGCCACGGCGTCGGCGCCAATCCCGCATAGGCGGCAATCTGCCTGCGGTTATCGAAGTGGCGGTAAAAGCCTTCTGTCCAAAGCAGCGACGCGAATTCAGGTCCAATGCCACGCACGTTCTCGAGCATGGAGACAGCGCTATTTACCTCTTTCCGTTGGCACGCAAGAAGCTCATCGCGCTCTGCCTCAATCGCCTTGATCTGCTCGATGACCAGTTCGAGACGATCAAGTTCCCGCGATATCTGGGCTTTCAGGAACGGTGGGAGCGAACGGCCATCGCCGGTGCGAAGGTCTTCGAGACGCGACCGCCGATCTCGGTTGAGAGGCCGATAGTCGGATATACCTTGAGCAAACAGCAGTCCTTCTATTCGATTTGCGTGCGCCAATCGCTCCACGACCAAGGCTTTCCTTTCCCGAAGAAGCCTACGCCGATCTTCTTCATCATGAGACGGAACTCGAACCATCGCGCATGTGCGCGGTTCACCACGTTTGAATGCCATCAGTGCGCGGATGAGTATTTCGCCGTCGATGCGATCGGTCTTGGCTCGGCGTGCCTTCCTCGGAACTGCGATCGATGTTGCGTCCACGACGTGGCTTTCGAGGCCTTCGTCAACCAACACGCGGTGGATCCAGAACCCGTCGAGACCGGCCTCTTGGATGATAATCACAGGAAACCACAATCCCGTTTTACTGTGCACTTTGGAGCGCAGGTTAGCGATCAACGAGAGCAGTTGACCGACCTCGCCGACCGGGAGACCCTTGCGTGACATCTTGGTGTCTGTGGCGGGAGCAAATGACGTGACCAGCCATGTAGACTGGCTCAGTTCCACGGAAACATAAATTGCTTGCCCTACGTCCGTCGCAGCTTCCGCCTCGCGCCCAAATGCCGTTTCCATCATTGCTGTCCCCTACAGTGATCGGTGGCCCGAGCTTTCCCGCTGGGGGCACCGCGGTCAATCATGGGACTCGTACCAGTGCGAGGACTTTCGCAGCAACGGGGAGACGCGAAGATTCCGTTCGGCCGACAGATGAAACCCGCCATGGCCAGCCGTCATATGGGACACGATCCCCTCCGCGTAGACGGTCGCAAGCTGCGACGGTCCCCAGGGCGTACTGGCCGTCATGCGGGTCTGGATCCGCCTCAGGGCGGATAACTCGCGCTTGTGCTGGGCCGTCTCGAAGACCCGGGCGCGAAAAGCCGCCTCATCCTCGAGGCGGCCATCGTGACCGTAGAAATCTGCGCGCGTCAGCTCGGAAAGCGGATGGACGAGCCGCCAAGCGCTCGCGAGGAAGCTCGCGCCATCGCGCGCCGGCATCATTGCCAGATGCGTATCGCCGATCCGGGCGACCGGAAATCCGTCGGCGCTGACGCCGAATTCCACGTCCAAATCCTCTAAAGCCGATACCGGCTCATGCTGAAGTTCTGAGGTCCTCATGCGGCGGCCCTCCCTTCGACCTGAGCAGCCGCAACCTCGTCGGCGGTCACCTCTTCGAGCACGGCGTTCGGATAGCCGTGTTCTTGCAGCCAGACCGCGGCCGCCTCGCGATTGTCCGCGAGATGGACAAGTTCCGCGTTCGAACCGGCGCGATCGAAGACGCGGATCGAACCGAGGGCGGGGCGCTCGAGCACCTTGAAGGTGAGATCGGAGTCGAGGCCGAAGGTTCGGTGAATGCGCATGACGATGGTGTTTTTCCCGCCGAAATCCGCCTCATGCAGTGTGAAATAGCCAGGCGAGTTGTAGTTTCCGGAGCGCGGACCCTCCTTGCGGATCAGCCGGCCCTTGCTGTTGCGCGTCTGCCAGGCCGCGAGCTTCTTCTTGAAGCGCTCGGGCGGGCGGGGTGTGCCATCGGACCAGGCAATGATGGAGCCGATCGGGACGAGATCGTAGATCAGGGACGCAGACATTGGACATCTCCTTGAAATTCTGCGGTGTTCATGGAAACGAACCGCCGCCGGTGATGGCCGGCGGCGGGGGATCGATCGGAAAAGATGGGAGGGCTTCGGCTATTCGGCCGCGATGCCGTAGGCGGTCTCGACCGCGTCGTCGGCGCCGTCACCGGCTTCCGGATCGGCGACAGCAAAATCGGCCTCCTCGCCGGCGACGCTGCCGTCAGCAAGTTCGCCTTCGAGGCGATCCGTTGTTTCCTCGGAGGTCACCGTATCGTAATCCTCCACGACCTCGCCCTGCTTGATCAGTTCGGCGAGATCCTTCGGATCGGGGGCAAACAGGGCGGCCGGATGGACGAAATGCCCTTGCTTGAAGTGCTCGACCAGTGCGGCACGGGTCTCGCGGACCCTCGGGCGGGGGAGAACCGAGGTGCCCTCGCACGAAGCCTCGAGCGCCTGCCGCGACAGGCAAAGCAGGAAGTCTTCTGTGCCCATGTTCGGGAGGTATCCGTCCGCGCCGATGGCGTCGCCGGCTATGCGCGACACGATGCCGCTGTTCGACATGCCTCGGCGGCACGACAGCACATCGACCAGCATCGAGCGGGTGGAAACCCGCAAGGTGTCGCGGTCGAAGGCGAGCTTGCCGTCAGCGTCGAGCAACCGAGCCGCATGGCGGGCGAACCGCTTCGCGCCGAAGACGTGGTCGTTTGCCCCGGAGTCAACCCGGACATTCATGCCGGCAAAGGCGAGGACAAGGAGGGCCATCAGCGTGTCGTCCTCGATCGGTGCGCGGGCGAGCGCCTCGTGCAGCGCGTCGGTCCTGAGGTCGCCGATCATATCGAGGCCCTTCTGCGTGACGTCGGGACGCTGCTTCGGCCCGTCGATCGCATCCTCGCCAGCGGTGTCGCCACCTCCGACGACCGCTCCCTTGCCCTTGGTCTTCTTCTCCTCGGGCATCCGGTAATGCACGGTTTGAACCTTGCCGTTCCGATCCAGATACATGGCGGTGTGGTCACCCTTGCCGGGCTTGCCATAGACGCGGCTTGCCTTTTGCGGCAGCTTCACCTCGCCCCATTGAGAAACCTCGGCGATCATTCCCTTCTTGGGCAGATTGTTCGTCATCCACTCCTGCTGGGCGCCGAGATAGGCTTCGACATTGGTGGTGTAGCGGCTGTCCTCGTCCGCGGGAGCGAACAGATCCTCGATCCATTCGATGCCGTAGGCTTCTCTGAGATCGTCACCGAAGCTCGCATCCTTGGCATACATCCGGGTCTTGCTCAGCGCGTTGGCAATCTGCCACCATGCGGCGGGCTGGCCCTTCTTCGGCTTCTGCGCCTTCCAGACCTCCTTCTGCTCATCGAGGTGTGCTGCCGCGATCGTGCGGAGCTGCTGCTCATTCGGCATGTCGCCGAACGCCATCTGGTCGAGCATCGCCGGTAGGACGTTGGCGAGCAGGCGCAGCTTGCGGATTTGCCGGACGGGCAGGGCGAGTGCCACCGCAATTGCTTCCTCGGTCCAGTCGAGTGCGACCAGGCGTTCGATGCCGCGCCACTGGTCGACCGGGTTCAGCGGTTCGCGCGCAATGTTCTCGACCATCGACCGCATGGCGCCATTGTCGTTTGCGGCTTCGACGACGAGCACCTCGATTTCCTCGAGGCCTGCGGCGATGGCCATGCGGGTGCGACGATGACCGGCTTCAATGACGTAGCCGTTCCCACCACCAACTTCGGGAAAAATGACGGGCGGCTGGATGATGCCGACGGCCTTGATGGTGGCGAGCAGCAGCGCATCGGCCTGCGGGGTGGATTTGGATTGCCGGGTATTGTCCGGATTGTCCTTCAACGAGCGCGGATCGACCTTCATGATATGCATGGGATTTTCCTCTTCCGGGATGCGGGGACGCGGCCTCTTGCCGGTCCTTCCTGTCTTCATCTCTTTCCGAAGACACTTTCCGAACCGCAGGACGGGCGGACCGGCGCAACTGCGGCCGAGCGTCCCTGCTTCGAAGGACAAGCGGGGTGCCTCGCGCCCTGCGCGGGACGAGTGGCCGGGATGCGGAGGCGGCGGTTGAGCGCAAGCGGCGACGGGACGACCGATCTGCGACCGGTTCTCCTCCCGGATTTTCCTCTATCTTTTCCCCACAACGACAAGCTTGATTTGACACCATTAAGGTGTCATATAAAGTCATGGAGAAAAGGCGCCCGACATACGATCTCGAGGCCGTTAAAGCTGTTTTGGGGTCGATTTCGACGCTTGCCATCACGACGACGGCGCTGCGGGATGCCGCCTCATTGGGCTACGACCGCGCCGGCATCGTCGCGACCATCGACACCATCGAGCGCCGTATGTTCTACAAGTCGATGACAGCGAACGCAGACCATCGGGTATGGCAAGATGTTTATCATGTGCCGGTCCCCGAGCACGGCATGGTGCTTTATGTGAAATTCCAGGCGGACGTGATCACGGAATTCCGGATCATGTCATTCAAGGAGAGATGATAATGGCGGTTGCAGCAAATATACTGCCCGAAACGATGATCTCACCGGAAACCGGAGAGACGCTGCGCCGGGACGTCCGACCGTTTGTCGTGACCTACAAGGGCAAGAGCAAAACGGTCGACCTGCCGGGATATTATCCCGATAGCGGCGACGAAGGTGTTCATGTCGGCAACGACATGGAGGCAACGGACGCGGCCTTGCGGGCGTTGAAGGAAGAAGTTGAAGGCATTCCCTCTCCGTCGACAATCCGCAGAGTGCGCAAAAAACTAAAACTGTCGCAACGTGAAGCAGGCGGCATCCTGAAGGTTGGTGAAAGCGCGTTCGACAAATACGAGCGCGGCTTGGTCGAGCCAAGCGGCCCGACCAGCCAATTGCTGCGCCTTCTCGACCGGCATCCGGAACTCATCGAAGAGTTGCGGCAACAGGCAAGCTAAGCGGCAACAGCAGCGGCTTCGTCCGTACGCCTCGCATCATCGGCGAGGGCCTGATCGATGTCGCGGAGCTGTCTGCGCTTCTCGGCAAGTTCATCCGCAAAGGGGAAAACGCCGCCTTCACGCGAGCGATAGGAGGCAAGCCGCCGACGCGCTTCCTCCAAGCGGTGGCGATAGCGTTCCCGCTCCTCGTCGAACCCGTCGAGCGCGTGCTCGAGGCGGGACACGGCGCCGAGCGGCGTCACCGTCACCGCAAGATCGATCTCGTAATCCGCGCCGGTGCGCTGGAGCGTGGTGAGGTAACGATAGCCATCACCCTTTCCGAAGCGCTCGCCCTCATAGACAAGATCGAAACCCCCAATGCTCGCCAGATGAACCTCACCCTCCTGCTGCAGTTGGAGAAGAGTGAGGATTTCCTTCATCAGCGCGCGGCCGGCATCCTTGCGCTCCTGGTAGGCTTTGCCGAGAACGGTCATCGCGAAAGCGTCGCCGGTAGTCGGCACCAGCCGGCCGATATCCTGGCCGATCTCCGCGATGCGGCGGGTCGAGACCTCGATGTCGCCTTCCGCATCGCGCATTTGCCGGCGGACCGCATATTGGTCGTCGTCATGGGCGGCGCGCAGCCGTTCCAGACGGGCGACATCGGCCTCCAGTCCAGCCTTCTGCATCAGCCGTTCGTCACCGGAAGCGATGGCCTTCGCCATGGCGAACTGGTTGGCTTGCCCTTCACCGAGATCCTCGAGCCGGCGGATCGATGTATCACCGCTGAGCGCTGCCGCGATGAAGCGGGCCTTGCGCTCGTTGTTCTGCCACATGGAAGCATCGAGCGACCCTTCCGTGGCATAGGCGAAGATATCGACCACGTCATGCTGATTGCCCTGCCGGACAATTCGGCCCTCGCGTTGCTCGATGTGAGACGGCAGCCACGGGACGTCGAGATGGTGCAGCGCTTTCAGACGGAGCTGCGCATTGACACCCGTGCCCATTGTCTCGGAACTGCCGATCAGGAACCGAACCCGGCCGGCGCGCACATCACCGAAGAGCCGCTGCTTGGCCTCGGTTTTCTTGAAGTCCTGCATGAAAGCGATTTCGCAAGCGGGAACACCGAGCCGCACGAGCTCGTCGCGGATCCAACGGTAAGCCGAAAAGCCGCGGGTCTTCTCGACATTGATGGTGCCGAGATCGGAAAAGATCATCTGCGCCGCACCTGGCAGCTCGTAAGCCTTGCCGTCCGGGCGAATAAATGTGGCCTCGCTGGTCTCCTGCCAGATCCGGAAGGCGTTGCGGACGAGGAGGTTGAGCTTGTTGTCCTTTTCGTTATCGTTTACCGGGATGACGAGGCGCAAATCGATCGCCGCATGGCGGCCGTCGGTGATGACCGAGAGCAGGATATCGTCGCCGGGCTGTGCCGGTCCCTCGCGCATCTCGATCGCTTTGATACGGGCATCGAGGATCTGCTGATAGGCCTTGAAGGCCGGCGTCGGTTTAGCGGTGAGGATCTGCCGCCGGCCGGTGGAGATATCAGGCACCCTGACGAATTCGCGAAGATCCTCCGGCATGACGACATCGGCGAAAGCGCGGAACATCGCGATCAGTTCCGGAACATTGACGAAGCTCGCGAACCGGCTGACCGGTTTGTATTTGCCGGAGGGCTGTATTTCGAGCTCGGTCGTCGTGTCGCCGAAGCACGATGCCCAGGCGTCAAACTCGTGCAGACCGCGCTCGGCAAGCGCTTCGTGTCCGAGCAGGCGTTGGATCGAGAACATCTCGCCAAGCGTGTTGGTGATCGGCGTGCCGGAAGCGAGCACCAGCGCCCGGCCGGGATTCTTGGTTTCGATGAAGCGGGATTTGACGTAGAGGTCCCAGGCGCGCTGCGAGCCGTTCGGATCGATACCCTTCAACGTCGACATGTTGGTCGCGAAGGAAAGCTTCCGGAACTCCTGCGCCTCGTCGACAATGATCTGGTCGACACCGATTTCCGAGATTGTGAGAAGATCGTCCTTGCGAGTCGCGAGGCCCTCCAGGCGTTCCTGCAGACCCTCTTTCAGTCGTTCGAGGCGCTTGCGCGAGACGCGATCCTCGCTGTCGACCTTGGTCAGCAGATCCTCATAGAGTTCGAGCTCGTCGTGGATCATCTGCTGTTCAAAGGCCGACGGCACAGCGATGAACCTGAACGCCGAGTGCGTGATGATGATCGCATCCCAGGTGGCGGTCGCCGCCCGGCTCAAGAATCGCGCCCGCTTGTCCTTGGTGAAGTTGGTCTCGTCCGCCACCAGGATGCGGGCATTGGGGTAGAGGGCGAGGAACTCACGCGCCGCCTGCGCCAGGCAATGGCCGGGCACGACCAGCATCGCCTTGGCGATCAGACCGAGGCGATGCTGTTCCATGATTGCGGCCGCCATCGTCATCGTCTTGCCGGCGCCGACGGCATGCGCGAGATAGGTCGAGCCGGACGAGATGATCCGCCAGATGCCGCGCTTCTGGTGCCCATAGAGAACAAAGGCGCCTGAGGCGCCAGGAAGTTTGAGATGCGAACCATCGAATTTGCGCGGCGCGAGGTTGTTGAACCGGTCGTTATAGACCCGCGCCAGCCGGTCGGTGCGATCCGGGTCGGTCCACACCCAATCCTGGAAGGCCTGCTTGATCTTCTGCAGCTTGTCGCGCGCGGCTTCGGTATCGACCACGTTCAGGACGCGCCGCTCGCCGCCGGCGTCCTTGAAGACGTCGAAGATCTGCGGAACGCGGCTGTTCAGTGCGTCGGCGAGCAGTTCACCGGCATCACGGCGGCTGGTACCCCATTCGGATGTACCGGCGGCACTGTAGCCAAGCTGCCGCGCCTCCACGGTCCAGTTGCCAAGCTCCGGCATATGGTGGATCCTGATGTCGGCGCCCATCCTCTCCTTGACGAAAGCCACGACATGGCTCGCCGGAATCCACGGCGCACCCAGACGTGCGGTGATGTCGGAGGGGCGAAGGTCGCCGGGCTGTACGGCCCGAAGCGCACGAACGTTGCGCTCATAGGCTGGATCCAGTCCCGCGGCCGCTTCAGCGACAGCGAGCTTGGTGCGGACCGGGCCGGCGAGATAGGCGTCGGCCGTCTGCCAGGACCCGTCGTCAGGATCCCGGAAGATTGAATCGCCGAGTTCATCGACGACCGCATCGGCATGTCTGTGCAGCAGTTCGGCGATATGCTCGATATCGACGCGACCACGTTCGTTGAGGACAACAGCGAGTGCATCGGCGGCGCTGGTGATTACCGGCGGGGCAGGGGGCGAAATCACCCGTTCGGAAAAGATCGGGCCGGGCTTGGCCGTGTCGGTGTCGAGATCGTAATCCTCGATTGAGGCGACCAGCCAGCAATCGGGGTCGTCAAGAAAGGGCTGCAGGTTCGGGCGGCGGTGCGTTTCGCGCACCTCGCCGGTTTCGGGATCCTCAGTGATGCTGACGGTGGTGTGGTTGATCGGCCCGAAATCGCGCACGAAACTCGACCAGGCGATTCGTAGGCGAACCTGCAGATCGCGCCACGGCCGATCCTGTTCCTGGGCCTTCAGCACATCGCGCACGGCGTCGCGGATCGGGATCAGTTTCTTGATGATGCGGACGTGCTTTTCCGGCATGCCGTCGCCGGTGCGGCCCTTGCGCACCTGGACTTCGACCGGCGCGCCGTCGACCATCTGCATGAGACCGCGTCTGATGTCGATGAGGAAGCTACCCTCCCGGACCTGTCGACTGTCGGGGCGAAGGTCGACGATCTCGCCGAGCTCGGTCTCGAGGTCGATGTCGATTTCGGTCGGCTCGCCGTCATAGCGGCCCTCGGGAAGCAGGAGGATCGCCTGCTGCAAAGCCGCCTCAAGGTCCTCGCCGGCACGCGGTCGGCAGGTGTAGGTCTCGCCAAAGGGGCCGGAGGTCAGGGCATGATCGCCAAGCACGAAATCAGGATGTCGCGCAAACCAGCGGTTCACCCGAATTGCGCCGTCGTCTTGCGTCGCCGGTCGCACCTCCTCAAGGGCGAGCCAGGAGAGGTCTCCCTCAGCCTCCCCGGTCTTGCGCTTGCGGAAGAAGAGCAGGTCAACCACGACGTCCGTGCCGGCATCGCGGCGGAAGGTGCCCTCCGGCAGGCGGATCGCGGCGATCAGGTCCGCGGTTTTGGCGATGTGTTCGCGTGCTGTCGCATCCGCCTTGTCCATCGTGCCGGCGCTGGTGACGAAGGCGCCGAGCGCGCCGGGTTTCAGGAGGTCGATCGAACGGGCGATGAAATAGTCATGCAGCCGCAAGCCCAGCGAGCGATAGGCCCGGTCGGATCGGACGGTCCGGTCGGAGAAAGGCGGATTGCCGATGGCGAGATCGTAAATCGGCGCCAGATCGGCGCGCGCAAAGTCGCCGTTGATGATCCGCGCCTTCGGCTGTAGCAGGCGGACGATCCTGGCGGTGACAGGGTCAAGCTCGATACCGGTGAAGAAACTCCGATCGCGCAATGCTTTCGGCATCAGCGCGGGGAACAGGCCGGTGCCGATGCCAGGCTCGAGCACCCGGCCGCCACGCCAGCCAAGGCGCTGCAAGCTCGCCCAGATGGACCGGATGATGAACTCCGGCGTGAAATGCGCATATTGCGTGCAGCGGGCAAGGGACGCGTAGTCTCCCTCCGAAACCGCACTCTGGAGCGAAGTGCCAAGCTCGCTCCAGCCGGCGCGGAAGTCAGGCTCGCCCGGACGACGGAATATCGTGTTCGCAAGTTCCGATGCGCCAAAGCCTGTAAAGCGGATCAACCGCTGCTGCTCCTCGCGAGTGGCCGGCCGGTCCTGCTTCTCGATGTTGTTTGCGATCAGGATCGCCGCGACATTGATGCGCGCCCGTTCCTTCCACGTCGCCGCAAGAACGCGATCGGCATCGTCGAGGTAGAAGTTGGACCGGCCGCCCTGTCGCCGCGGCGCCGGACGCTTTGCCGTCGCGACCGGCAAGGCCGGGGCAGAAGAGGGCGGTGTCGGTTCGGGGTCGTCGTCATTGGCAGCAACGGCATCGAAACCGCCAAATGCTGTGACGCCGCCGAGGCCAAGGCCGGACGACAGCGCGCTGCTGCCGAACATGTCGAGAGTGAAGGGATCGTTGCTCATGAAGTTCTCCTCGGGAAAGGCGAGCGTCATCACCCGCGGAAAAGCTCGCGGGATTGAAGTACGCTCTGGGTTCAGGGATTGGTGGCCTGACGGGGGCCGGTGGTCTCAGTGATCAGGACTTCGCGATCAGGGTGAGCTGCATCGAGTCCTGATGAAATGCGATGCGAAGGTGCGTCGCCTCTGGAGCCGCCGCCATCATCGGTTCCAGCTGTTCCGCGTCGATGAAATCGACGCCGTCGTCGCCGCCGAATGTCCGGCGTTTGACGTCGAACCAGTCGTCATTGGTGCTGGGATCGCACTCCTCGGCATAGACGACCAAGGGCTTGGCGCCATCGAGCAGCTTGCCGTTGGACATCAGATAAACGCCGTGATCGCCGACGAGCCAGAGGCCCGGCTTCTCGTCCTTGCCAGGGCGCAGGCCGTAATAGAGATCACGAAAGCCACCATTGGCCTCCGCATCGGCCCGACCGCGGGCAATCACCGCGCGGACGGATGTGAGCGGGAAGGAAAGCATGGCGCGACCTCCTTCATGCGGCGATCGGCGAGGGGAGGTGGCGCAGTTGCACCGGCAGCTTGGCTGCGATTTCGTCGTCGGAGAGATCGTCCAGCAGCTTCAGGGTGCTGCCCGTCTGGCCGCCGTAAAGCATGATCGTGCGCTTGCCACGCGACTCCTCCGGCCAGCGCTCGCCAGCATAACCACGATAGTCGTCCGCCGTCATACTCCAGATATGCTCAAGCCGTTCCTCGCGCGACATGGCGCGCACCGGCCGGCTCTCGCGCTCGATGATTTCGACCCGCATGCGTTCAACGGCCTGGCGGTCGGAAAGATCGCAATAGCCATGGAAATGCCGGATGACGCCGTCGATCCGCAGCGCAAAGAACACCGATGTCACCGATCCTGTCAGAAACTCGCGCATCGCAAACATCGATCCACGGATCCAGAGCGGCGGCAGGATTTCGAACATGTAGTCATGTTCGGTATCGGCGATCTCGAACCATTCGCCGGCATAGAGCGGGGCAGCGTCATCCTCCCAGCGGTTCGGACGCTGGGCGTGACGATCGAACATCCGGTACATTTGCTGGCGTGAGGCGACGCCCTGGAAGACTTTGCGGATTGCGGAAGAGGGATTCATCTGCGGCTCCTTCGGAGTGGTTCCGGACCGAAGTGCGGCACTGTCCTTCCGACCTTGCCATCCTCTTCAGTCCTTCATGACACCTTCCGGGCCGCCGGCATCGCGACCGGCCGGGTCAAGGGCCGGCTCCGCCGGGCGAAGCCTCCCTTGACGCGGGCGAAGCGAATGCGGCACGCCGCCTTCCTTCCTCTCCCTCCTTTCTTTCTCCCTGATTTTCAGGGCCTCGTTCCAGTCGTCCGCCGGCGGGCGAAGGCGCGACCAGTTGCAGCCGACGTCGTCAGCGAGCGCCCGTAACCGCTCGGCAAACATCTCGCCTTGCGGATTGGCGTCTGTCGCCGCAACTAGCAGAGCCTCGGGCCGCGATGCCATCTGCCGCAGCGCCGCCTCCGTCGACGGCGACCATCCGCCGCCGGTGCTGAGATAGAGCGTTCCATCCCGCAACCCCTCGATGGCGGCGAGGCTCATGGCGTCGATCGCAGCTTCCGTGACAGCCAGGCGCAACGCCGTGTCCTGCCCCAGGCGGAAGAGAACCTTTGTCCCTCCGGAGGCAAAACCGCGATACTCGGGACCCCGCGCCTCCCAACCGGTGACGGCTCCGGCGCTGTCGGTATGCGCTGCCCACATGCTGGCATATGGCCCCTCGCGCAGACGATCTTGCCGGATCGCGGCGCGAAGCAAAGATGCCGGCAGGA
>NZ_JAQAHF010000015.1:0-116854 GCF_027871645.1 Agrobacterium sp. ST15.13.015 | reverse complement strand
ATCGACCAGCCGTCCGATCAGCTCTTCGGGCTTGACCGCTTCCTTCTTGGCACGCACCGTCAGACGAATGTCGAAGAGCTGCGATACGCCCTCCTCGACGGACAGGCGCTCCGGCAGAAGCTGGTCTTCGCCGAGTGGCGAAGACACCTTCAGAACGCGGCTCGCCTGAACGAAATCGGAAAAAGACGGCTGGTCGTTCATGGGATACTCCTAATCAGGACCCGCGGCTGGACTGCAGGGGCCAGAACCAGATCGTTTCCGAATTGTAGTAGCAGGCCGAGGCGCATTGGGTGGCTTCGGAGCCACCCCGCACAAGATCGATATGACCGCCGCCGGTGTAGCCGGGGATATTGTTGAACGCCACGACGCCATTGCGCGCGCCGATGCCGTTGCGCGCCGTCGCGGGGGTAAAAGGCTCGGGTTCGCCAAGATAGCTCGTCCGCTTCATCAGGCTGGCAAGGCGGCGCATGTTCACCTCTATGCCCTTTCCGGCATAGGGGCCCTTCTGGATGCGGTGCGAGGCGGGCACGATGTTGATGCCCGACTTCACGAAAGCGATGCTGACGCGAATGGCGCAGGTATTGTGGTAGTTCGGATTGCCGATGAAATCGTCCCAGCCGATTTCCGTGAACAGATCACGCTGGCTGAGATAGTTTGGATGCGACGGGTCGCTGCTCGGATAATTCTTATAGAGAGTGTCAAAGTTAACGCGCATCGTTCGTCCCACTAGTTACTTTTCTGCTCACAGGGAAAGGAGACCTTGAGCGCCTCCCGCACGAGAGTGGCTGCCTGTTCATCCAGTTTTTCCGCAGAAAGATCGCCGAGATAGGTGTAGATCCGGTCGGTGAGTTCATGGGGCGCCACGGCGCCCGCACCGCACCAGTCCGATCCGCTTGTCAGATCGGCCACACCGGCGATATAGGCGCTCGATTTTGCGACGGAAACCAGCCGCCGCATTTCCGGATCAGACACTTCCGGGGCAAGTTTGCCCTCGATGGCCTGCTTGAGTTCAGCACCGGAGAATATCCAAGTCCGTTCCTCGGCACCCGCCGGCGAAAGACCGGACAGAGCCAGAACAACCGGCACGGAAACAAAAAACGCATATAGGGAGCGCATGAAAAACCCGCCTCGTCCAACGTGGATGAGAAACATCACGACGTGAGCTGCAAAACTGCAATGAAAACGTTCCGGTGCCGGCAAATACCGGCACCGGGTCGCGTCGCTATCAAGCGGCCTTCGTCGTCGCCAGATCGTAAGAGGCGATCATCGGAGACTGCGGCGAGTTGTTGTCGTCGAACGGCGTGTACTTCACTTCCATCTTGGTGAAGTTGAGCTTGATGGTTTCCACCGGACGGTCACCGCTGGAATCCACCGAGTAGCTGGCGATGAGCGTATTCGTCAGCAGATACTCGATATAGGTGTTGCCCGGATTACCCGTTGTCACCAGATGGATGGTTGCGAGCTTGCCAGTGCGGCCAGCGCAGGCTTCCTGGAAAAGCTTGGTGGAAGAAGAATCGCTAACCTTGGTCAGAATGACTTCCGAAATGGTCGGTTCGGATGCTTCGCGGTTTGCAGCAGAACCGGCAGAAGTGTTCATGTTGCGCGCTACGTTCCAGTGAATGGCTTCGATGTCCATCCACTTGCGGTGTTCCTCATGCGTGGCGTCGCCCTGGATACCGTCAATCTGCAGATAAATTGGCATGCTGTAAGCTCCTGTAGCTGAAATGACCTCTTGCTTCGAGGCCGCGTTACCCTTCGTTTAATGCCGCATGCGTCGGGTAGCCCCTTCCGACGCGGCAACTTCATCCACCCCACCCTCTTCGGGCGCGGCGAATTCATCTGTTTCCCCAGCCGCTTCGGCACGAATGCCGAACCTGTTTTCACCAAAATCGACAACGATCTTGCCCACGCGTTCTCCCGCGATGACTTTTTCGAGGAAAAAGCTGGAAAGAGGCGGCAGGAGATCCTTGCCGATCATGATTTCAATGGCGCGTGCGCCAATTTCACTTGCACCGGCGCGCGCCACCAACGCGTCGCGCGCGGCATCGGAAAGGGTCAGGTCGGCGCCGTATGTTGCGAGCACGCGTTCCCTGATCTTGCCGATCTGCATATCCACGATCCTTGCAAGTTCTTCCGCACCGAGCGGCATGAAGGGCAGGATGATCGTGCGCCCGAGGAATGCGGGCTTGAACTGTCTGGTCAGCTCCGGCATCAGCAGCGCTTCCAGCGCCTCGCCTTCCGGCATCGTATCCGGATCGGCGGAGAGCGCGGCCAGCAGCTCTGATCCGGTATTGGCCGTCATGAAGATCGTGGTGTTCTTGAAATCGACATCGCGGCCTTCGCCGTCGCGAAGCACGCCCTTGTCGAACACCTGATAGAAAATATCCTGGACGCCGGGATGGGCCTTGTCGATCTCATCGAGAAGGAGAACGCCGAACGGCCGGCGGCGCACCGCCTCCGTCAACACGCCGCCTTCGCCGAAACCGACATAGCCCGGCGGCGAACCGAGAAGCAGCGAAACCTTGTGCTCCTCCTTGAACTCCGACATGTTGATCGTCGTCAGATGGCTGTTGCCGCCATAAAGCAGATCGGCCAGCGACAGCGCCGTCTCGGTCTTTCCCGTTCCGGACATACCGACGAGGAAGAACACGGCGGGCGGGCGACGCGGATCGGACAATCCGGCACGGGCGGTGCGCATGGCATCGGCAATGCGGGTAATTGCAGCATCCTGCCCCACGACCCGCTGGCGCATGCGCGCATCCAATGTGCGCGCGCTTTCGATCTGGTCGGCCAGAAGCTTTCCGAGCGGAATACCGGTCCAGCGCGATACGACGGATGCAATCGCTTCACGGTCGACCACCGTCGGCACGAGTCTTTCGGCATTTGCCGGTTTGGTCTCAGCCGCCGGCCGCAGGCGCGACACATTCGATGCGCCGTTTTCAACGGGCTGCTCTTCGCTGAGTTCAGCCATTTCCGCATCGTAACGGCCGCGCAGATCGTCGATCCCGCTCTCGAGCTTCTCGACTTCGTCGCGTATCGAGTGGATACGGCTCTGCATCTCGTCATCCTGCGGTTCACGCAGAAGCCAGTTCAACTCATCGGTCAGAAGACGCCGCTCGCTTTCCATGGCGCGCAGCCGTTCCGGCAGGGTCTGCCGCGCCAGCGAAACGGCGGCCGCGGCCGTATCGAGAAGGCTGACGGCCTTGTCCGGTAATTGCCGCGCCGGCATGTAACGCGCCGATAATTGCACGGCCGCCACAATCGCCTCGTCACGAACCACAACGTTATGATGGCTGACGAAGCTGTCGGCGACACCGCGCAACATGCGGATCGCAGTCGTCTCATCCGGCTCCCGCACATGTACGGGCTGGAAACGACGCGTCAGCGCCGCATCCTTTTCGAAATATTTCTTGTATTCGCTCCAGGTCGTGGCTGCGACGGTGCGCACTTCGCCGCGCGCCAGAGCGGGCTTGAGAATATTGGCCGCATCGCCCTGTCCGGCTGCACCACCGGCGCCGACAAGGCCATGCGCCTCGTCGATGAACAGGATGACCGGCTCGGCCGAGCGTTTTACCGCATCGATCACGCCATGAAGACGGCGCTCGAACTCGCCCTTCACGCCGGCACCGGCCTGCAGCAGCGAAATATCGAGGTTCAGCAGGCGGACGTTGCGCAATTTTTCCGGCACATTTCCGGAAGCGATTTCGAGCGCCAGCGCTTCGGCGACCGCCGTTTTGCCAACGCCGGCCTCACCCACCAGAATGGGATTGTTCTGACGACGGCGCGTAAGAATATCAACGAGTTGGCGCAATTCATCATCGCGCCCGATCACCGGATCGACCTTGCCGTTCCGGGCGTCGGCTGTCATGTCCTGGGTGTAAAGGCGCAGAAAATCGTTCTGGCCGGCGGCCGTCGCGGCACCCGCCGCCGCGGCAGGAACTTCTCTTCCGCTGCTGTCTTCAACCGAACTGCGAAGGCGTTCGAGAGCCGCGCGATCCATCGCCTTCAGCGACGGAAATGCCGAGCGGACGAAAGAGCGAAGCGAGGTTTCCTCGTCCATCGCCAGAAGCAGATCGCAAAGCGTCACGCGGTCGCGCCCGGCCTCCAGCGACGCGAGAACCCATGCCTCACGGCCCGCCGTCAGAATGTTCTGTGAGAGCGACAAAGCCTCGCCATCGCCGATCACGGCCTCTTCCAGGCTGCGGCCGATTTCCGCCTGCAATACCGGAAGTGGAATTTTTAATTCCTCGAATGTTTTCGCATAGATACCGGCATCTACAACCGCCAGCAGCCAATGCGGGATATCCACGTACCTGTGCCCCATACGCACCGCAACGGAAGCCGCAGCTTCAAGCGTGACGCGCAGGTCAGGCTCAAGCGCTTCAACGAGGCGATTGAGATCGATATGCGACATGCAATGAGCCTCCTGCCCGGGTTCATTCCACAACGTGACGTGGAATAACTATGATGATGAAACCGGGTTGTCCACCCCGAAGTTTATTTTTTATCGGGTTAGATTAGGCAGTAGACGCCACAATTTAGACACATTTTGAATAAGTCTGTCTGAGGAATAGCCTTACGTAAGGGAAGTAACTACGAAAAATCCATTACTATTTTCTGGGGATAGACTGCTCTTGAACGCGCCGCATGTTAAAAGAGATATAGAGTTTTTTGGAGATTGCGGAGAAAACATCCGCATCGATTCAAGAACGCGTGAAATATACTACAGAATTAAGGATGAAAGAAACCAGGCGCGCACAGAAGAGCGCGCCGCGTCCCCACAGGATAACTTAAAGATTTCCAGTAGCTGGGACAGTGTCAGCAATCTTGGATTGCAGATTATATATTCCGAAAGCAAGGACATAGAAATATTGGCGTGGCTTGCCGAAGCAAGCCTGCGGCTGCGCGGCTTTCCTGGATTGCGAGAAATCTATGAGCTTTGTGGCGATCTTTTTTACAACCACTGGGACTCATTGCGCTCCATCAGCGACGATAATGATGAGGAAAAATTTGCACCTTTTGCGGGATTGAACGGCATCGGCACCGAGGGAACGCTTGTGCAGCCGCTCCGGCTTGCGCCGCTGATCCCCGGAGGGAAATTTGGAGAGCACAGCCTCTGGGATTTCCAGCTGGCGCAGCGACCCAACGAGAGCAAACGGCGCGAAGAACTGTATCGGCTGGCGTCGGAAGCAGGCGTTGCCGCCATGTCTTCCCATCTGGCCGAGGTCAACGCCTGTCTCTCGAGCTTCGACGCCATCATGGCGGTTCTTTCCGAACGCTGCGGCCAGTCTGC
This sequence comes from Agrobacterium sp. ST15.13.015, assembly GCF_027871645.1. Classification (NCBI taxonomy): domain Bacteria; kingdom Pseudomonadati; phylum Pseudomonadota; class Alphaproteobacteria; order Hyphomicrobiales; family Rhizobiaceae; genus Agrobacterium; species Agrobacterium sp. ST15.13.015. Next base: position 111,561 of record NZ_JAQAHF010000015.1, on the reverse strand, counting down.
GCCACCCAGTTCCAATATCCGCAACACGCTCATCGAAGCTGCTGCGGCCATTCGCACGCTGGGCGGGCGCGAGCAGGAGCCGGCACCGGTCGAGCAGACGGCAGCCGCGGTTCCTGGAACCAACGACAACGGACAACCGGCGATACGAACAGCAGCGACGTCACCGGAAGGCATATCTTCACGCGATGAAGCGTTTGAAACTCTTCTTTCGGTTGCGCGTTACTTTCGCCGAACCGAACCGCATTCGCCGATCTCGCTCTCCATCGAAACGCTGGTTCGCAGGGGACGCATGGATTTTTCCGAACTGCTGGCGGAGCTTCTGCCCGAGGCACAGGCCCGCAATGCAGTTCTGACGGCCGCCGGGATCAAGCCCGGTGGAGACAACAACGGAAAATAACGAGGCAAGGGACGGAGACACCGTCCCGTAACAGTCAGCCATGCCAAGGGGCATCAAGGAGGTTGAAATGGCAAGTGTACACGAAAAGCTGGAACGGGTTCGCAAGCCCCGCGTCCACATCAAATACGAAGTCGAAACCGAAGGCGCGATGGTGGTCAAGGAACTGCCCTTCGTCGTCGGCGTTCTCGGCGATTTCTCGGGCAATCCGACCCAGCCGCTGAAACCTTTCGGCGAGCGCAAGTTCGTTCAGATCGACCGCGACAATTTCGATGAGGTGATGCGCCGCATGACGCCCGGCCTCAACATTGCCGTTGCCAACACGCTGCAGAAAGACGGGACGGACATGCAGGTCAACCTGAAGTTCGAAAGCATGGACGATTTCGAACCCGGCGCCGTGGTGCAGCAGGTTCCCGCCCTCAAGGCGCTTCTGGACGCCCGCAACGAGCTGCGCGACCTGCTTTCCAAGGCCGACCGTTCGGAAGATCTGGAGCGGATGCTGGAAGATATTCTGCAGAACAAGACCGATCTCGCAACGCTGGTTTCCGAACTCAAGGAAAAGAACGGCGCGAGCAAATAATCGCCTGTGCGGAGGAAAACCTCCCCGAACGGCCCCGATTGCGGGGCTTCAACTGTTCAAGCGGCATTTTTTCAAAGCCGCATGTGGAAGGACTGAAACATGAGCGCTGAAAGCCTGCTGAAAAACGAAGCACAGGCAACGACCGCCGAAGATCAGGGACTGCTGTCCAAGGTGGTTGCCGCAACCCGCCAGACCGAACCGGACCGCGCGCAAAATCTTCTGCGCACGCTGACAGACCAGGCGTTGAAGGGAACGGTCAAATACGACCGCAACCTCACCGTCACCCTCAACCATGCCATTGCCGAACTGGACCGGACGATTTCCGAACAGCTCGCCGCCATCATGCAGGCGCCGGAATTCGCCAAGCTCGAAGGGACCTGGCGCGGGCTCAACTATCTCGTCAAGAATTCCGAAACGAGCGTCAACCTGAAGATCCGCGTCATGAACGCCGGCAAGCGGGAACTGGCGCGCGATCTGGAAAAGGCCGTGGAATTCGATCAGTCCCGCCTCTTCAAGGCGATCTACGAAGACGAATTCGGCACCCCCGGCGGCGAACCGCTCGGCGCGATCATCGGTGATTACGAATTCGACAATTCCTTCGATGACGTACAGCTGCTTCAGGGCGTTTCATCGATTGCGGCGGCCGCTTTCGCACCGTTCATCTCGGCGGCAAGCCCGCACATGTTCGGTTTCGAGGATTATCGCGATCTCGCCCGTCCGCGCGATCTGGAGAAGATTTTCGACACCGTGGAGTATGCCAAGTGGCGCAGCTTCCGCGAAAGCGACGATTCCCGTTTCGTCACGCTCGCTTTGCCGCGTGTTCTGGCGCGCATGCCCTATGGCCCGAAAACCAACCCGATTGACGATTTCGCCTATGACGAAACCAGGGGTGCGGTGAATGGCGATCTGCAACATGACGAATATTGCTGGATGAACGCCGCCTATGTCATGGGCACGAAGCTGACCGACGCTTTTGCAAAAAGCGGCTGGTGCACGGCTATCCGCGGTGCGGAAAATGGCGGCCGGGTGGAAAATCTGCCCATGCACGTCTTCTCCAGCGATGACGGCGATCTCGATCTGAAATGCCCGACCGAAGTGGGCATCACCGACCGCCGCGACGCGGAACTGGGCAAGCTCGGCTTCCTGCCGCTCTGCCACTACAAGAACACCGATTATGCGGTATTCTTCGGCGCCCAGACCGCACATAAGCCGAAGCTCTACGACAAGCCGGAAGCCACGGCCAACGCCGCCGTTTCAGCCCGCCTGCCCTATATCATGGCCACGTCGCGCTTCGCGCATTACCTCAAGGTGATGGGCCGCGATAAGATCGGCTCCTTCATGGAGGCGTCCGATTGCGAAGTGTGGCTCAATCGCTGGATCGCCAACTACGTCAACGCCAATGACGAAGCGGGCGAAGAAAGCCGGGCGAAATATCCGCTGCGCGACGCCAAGGTGACCGTGCAGGAAGTGCCGGGCAAACCCGGCGCCTACAATGCGGTCGCATGGATGCGGCCCTGGTTGCAGATGGAAGAACTGACGACCTCGCTGCGCATGGTCGCCCGTATTCCGTCCAAGAACTGAGCCCGGACCGGGGTGGTCCGCCACCCCGGCCCCGTTCGTCACCCGGAGCCCGCTCATGGCGCATCAGTCCTTTCCGGATGCCCGCATTTTCGCCGACCAGCTCATCGCTCTCATCGACGATGCGCTGACCGGCCAGGTGAACGCCATTCTGCACCACCCTGATTTTCAGGCGATGGAAGCGAGATGGCGCGGTCTGGCCATGGTCGTGCGTGAGGCTGGCCGCGGCGCAGACGTCAAGGTGAAGCTGCTGAACGCCAGCTGGCGCGATCTTGCCCGCAACACGGAACGCGCTACCGACTTCGACCAGAGCCATCTTTTCGAAGTCGTCTATAATCGCGAATTCGGCATGCCGGGCGGCGAGCCGGTCGGCCTTTTGATCGGCGACTACGCCTTTTCCCCCGATGATATTCAGGGCGCCGATTCCATCACGACGCTGTCGCAGATCGGCATGGTGGCTGCGGCCGCCTTCTGCCCCTTCGTCGCGGCGGCGGCACCTTCCGCCGTCGGCCTGCAGGACTTCGCCGAACTCAGCCGGGTTCACGATTTTTCCTCGCTGAAGCAGGATAAATCGCGCCTGCGGTGGAATGCGCTTCGCGCACGCGACGATTCCCGCTTTGTCGGCCTTGTCGCACCACGCGTTTTGCTGCGCTCACCCTACAGGCCCTATGCGCGGGGGCGCGATGACGGATTTCCATTCCGCGAGCATGTGGCGGAAAGCGGTGAGACCCTGCTGTGGGGCAATGCCGCCTTCGCTTTTGCAACGGTGGTGGTGCGCAATTTCGTCGATTCCGGCTGGTTTGCGGATCTGCGCGGTGTGACGCAGGACGCGGTGGATGGCGGCATGCTCTCTTCCCGGCAATTGCCGTCGCTCGATCTTGGCATCGAAAGCAACGGCCTTTCCGCGCAGCCACCCGTCGAAGTGCAGCTGACGACCGGACAGGAACAGCAATTTTCCGATCTCGGCATCGTGCCCGTCTCCACCACCTATCTCTCCGGCATGGCGATCTTCAACGCCAACCAGTCCCTGCATGCACCCGGCCATTATTCCAGCGAAGCGGCAAGACAGAACGCCCGCCTCGCGGCCATGCTGCAATATGTGCTGTGCGCCTCCCGGTTCTCGCACTACCTCAAGGTCATCATGCGCGACGATATCGGCCAGCTCAGCGATGCCTCGACGATAGAGCGGAAGCTGGAAGGCTGGCTTTCCTCCTACACGCTCGGCAATGACGATGCTGAAGCGGCGCTGCGCACGCGCTACCCGCTGCGTTCTGCCGGCATCAACGTCTTCGAGGTTCCCGGCAAGCCCGGAACATTCTCCTGCACCGTGCGCCTTCAGCCGCATTTCCAGCTCGATGACGTCTCCACGAGCTTCCATCTCATTGCCGAAACCATGATGCCGCCCGCCGCCGCATCCCGGTCTTCAGCCGAGCCGCAAAGGATACCCGCATGACGCTGCGCGACGATATTTCCCGCCTTCTCGACGATGACCGGCTGCAGGACGCGATCGGTCTTGCGCGCGAACACGTCAAAACGAAGCCCGCCGACAAGGATGGCCGCCATTTCTACATCGACCTATTGGTCCTTGCCGGCGACTACGAGAAGGCCGATGCGCAATGCAATCTGGCCGCAACATTCTCGCCGCAGGAAAGCGTCGGCTTTTCCCTCTTTCGCCACCAGCTGCGCGCCATGGCCGCACGCAATGCGTGGTTCGAAACCGGCGCGGTGCCGGATTTCCCCGGCGGTCCGTCCGAACTCGATCAACTGGCCATCCGGGCGAATATCGCCGCACGCAGCGGCGATGCGGATGCCGCCAGAACCGCACTGGCTGAACTCGATGAAAAACGCGGCAATGTACCAATCGGCCGCAACGGCAAAAGCGCCGGCGATATTCGCGATCTGGACGACCGGATTCCGCATGCGCTGGAGGTGCTGACCAATGGCGGCCGCTACCTGTGGATCGACTACGGCCGCGTAGAAAGCCTCGCCATCGACCCGATGAGCCGCCCGCGCGACCTCGCTTTTCGCGGGGCTGAGCTGACGTTGCGCGACGGCGCGGTCGCCTCCGTGCTGCTTCCGGCCATCTATCACTGTGCGAAGGACGATGTCGGCCTCCTCCTCGGCCGGGAAACCCGATGGAGCGAGGAAGACCAGCCTCTGGCAACCGGGCAAGGCCAGCGCTGCCTGCTGATTGGCGACGATGTGGTGCCGTTCCACGAGATCGGTTCCCTTTCCGCCGCCTCCGACGATGAAAGGCAGATCGCCCGTGGTTGATCCGCTCGAGCAATATCGCGCGCGGCAGAGAACGCTGTCACGCTCCGTTCTGGACCGGCTGCTCGATGACGCGCCGGATGCGGAAACGGATATGCTCGTCAGTCTGAAGGATCAGGCGCGCGAGATGCGCGAGGTGATCCGCCGCGATCTCGAGGCATTGCTCAATACCCGTCGTAACCCCGCCGGTCCGCCGGCGGCGCTGAAGGAACTGTCCGATGCGCTGGTGAGCTATGGCGTGGACGGCATTCTTTCGGCCAATCTGGTGACCGACGCCTCCAAGGCGCGGCTTGCACGCAGCATCGAGCGGCGGATTTCCCTGTTCGAAACCCGCCTTGCCGACGTGCATGTGACGATCCTGAAAAACCGCACGGATGGCGACCGGGCGCTTCGCATGCGCATACAGGCAAGTTTCCGCCTTCAGGAAGGCATGCCGCCGATCAGCTTCGAATCCCGGATCGATCCGTCCACGCAGCGTTTCCTGGTGGAGGCGACGAATGGCTGACGGCTTTCTCGAAAAATACAATGATGAACTCTTCGCGCTCCGAAAACGCGCTTCGCGTTTTGCGGCGGCGTTTCCGAAGATCGCCGGCCGGCTGCGCATGACGGGCGATGTGGCCGACGATCCGCATGTCGAGCGGCTGATCCAGAGCTTCGCCTATTCCGCCGCCCGCGTGCGCCAGAAGCTGGACGACGAGTTTCCCGAACTGTCGGACAGCCTCCTGGAAACGCTCTACCCGCATTATCTTGCGCCGATCCCATCCATGAGCGTGGTTCAGTTAACCCCAAGCACGGCGCTCGCAACCGTGCAGACACTTCCCCGGCACAGCGAAATCCTTGCCGAGCCGGTGGGCGGTGAAAGCTGCCGTTTTCGCACCACGCAGGCAGTGGAAATCGCGCCGCTGCAAATCGCAGCCGCAACGCTGTCCGGCCAGCCGATCGACGCGCCTTTTTCGGCCTCGTTTGCCGGCGCCGCCAGCTGCCTGCGGCTTTCGCTGCGCAGCACGGCGCCGCGCGGCGGCACTTTCCCCGAAATGGGCCTGACGAAGCTTCAGATTTTTCTGTCCGCCGCATGGCAGCAGGCGACGGCCCTTTACGAGCTTTTGACAAATCATTGCGTGGGCATGGCGCTTGCGCGGCACGCCGAGGACAAGGAAGCCGTTTTCCTGCCCGCCGGCAATCTCACGCCATCCGGCTATACGCGCGATCAGGCCATGTTGCCCTATCCGGCCAACAGTTTTGACGGATACCGGCTTCTCACGGAATTCTTCGCGCTGCCGCAGAAATTTCTCTTTCTCGATATCGACGGGCTACAAAAATGGAGCGGCGGCGATTGCGAACTTTACATCTATCTGGATGCGGCGGACACGCAGCTTGAGCGCATGGTGTCGGTCCGGGATTTCGTGTTGAACGCCTCGCCGGTCATCAACCTGTTCAAACAAAGCTGCGAACCGCTCAGCCTCGATGGCACGCGCACGGAATACCGGCTGCTGCCGGATGCACGGCGGCAGCGGACCCGCGAAATCTATGCCGTCGAAAACGTTCAACTGACCAGCCGTTCCGGGCAGACGGAAAAGACCTCCCCGTTCTTCGGCCGCACCCAGCGCAATAACGGCGCAAACGTTTTCTGGCAGATACAGCGCCGTTTCGATGACGATGGTTCTTCCGATACGGACATCGCTTTCGTGGATCAGAAGCGCGGACCGCTTGGACCGCTCGACATGGTGGCGAGCATCGATACGCTGTGCATCAATCGTGAACTGCCGAGCCAGCTTCCCTTTGGCGGCGGCCACCCCTTCCTGCAGCTTTCGTCCGGCAACGAGGCTATAAAATCCATCCATGCGCTGATGCCGCCGACGGCGGCGATCCGCGTCAACGAGCGCTCCGCGCGTGAATGGCGGCTGATCTCGCATCTCCTCCTCAACCATCTCTCCCTCACCGACAGCGGCGGCGCGCCGCTGAAGGACATTCTCTCGCTCTATTCCTTCAGGGACAGCCCGGAGACCCGGCAGCTGGTGGAGGCGATCAGCAATGTCGAGGCGCAGAATTCCCACGCCCGGATCGGCTCGGCCATGGTGCCGGGAACGGACATCACCGTGGAATTCGATCCCGCGCTGATAGCGCGGCCCGCCGCATTTGTTTTCGCCAATGTCCTCAATCATTTCTTCGGGCTCTACACCTCGATCAACAGTTTCACGCGGCTGACGGCGACGATGCGCGGCCACTCCAAACCGATTGCCCGCTGGCCGGCCCGCGCGGCCGACCGGCCGCTGCTCTAGGAGACCGGGATGGAACAGCAGACGCCAACCATGAAAGACCGGCAGGCGGCGCTTCTCAGCGACGATCCCGGCCGTTTTGAGCCCGCCACCGCGTTTCGCGTCGCCCAGCTGGTTTCGGCGGATGACGGGATTGTCGTCGGCGCTCATGGCGGAACACAGCCGACCCCGCTGGCGATCAGCGGTTTCAACCACAAACGCGGCCAGGCCGAACTGAAATCCGCCTTCGCGCCCATTGTCGGGCCGCTCGGTTCGCTGCCGCCGGCCTATGGCGAATTGCTGCAGCGGGAAGAGCGCAATCGCTCCGGCGCGCTGGCGAGCTTCTTCAATCTGTTCGCCGCAAGGTTCAGCGAACTGTTCGTATCCGCGACGGAAAAATACCGCCTTGCAAGGGGATTGCGCTGGTCGGCCGATCAGAGGGAGAACGGTTTTCGCAAAACCCTGCTTGCACTCACCGGGTTCCGCACGGCCGGTCTGGTGGAAAAGGCAGGCGTGAGCGAAGATGCGCTCCTTAGGTTCAGCGGCCTTCTGGCCGGCCGCAACCGCAATGTCTCGGCCCTGACCTCCATGCTTTGTGAATTCACGGGACTTCCGGTGAATGTCGAACAGTTTCGCCGGCGATGGGTGGCTTTGCCGCTTCACGAACAAAGCCAGCTCGGACAGCCATCCGGGCTGAGGCTCGGACAGAACACGACGGCGGGAAGCGCTGTCGAAGATATGAGCGGCGGTTTCCGGATCGTGATCGGTCCCGTCGCCTACGCGGATTATCTGGCTCTGACGCCCGGATCGAAACGGCTTGCGGAGATATTTTCGCTGACACGCCTGTTCGTCGGAAGCGCCTTGCATTTCGATGTGCAGGTGATCCTGAAAAAGGAGGACATTCCCTTTTGCCGCCTCGGCCAGTCCGATGCCCCCGCCCGCCTCGGCTGGAATAGCTGGGCTCGCGTGGCGCCCGCAGAAAAAGACAGCGCCGATGCTGTGGTGACCGAGCGCGAAGGCTCGGCGGTTTCCGCGTGAGGGCATGGATATGAAGCTTGCACTCAAGGACACACGAAATATCGGAGCCGCAAGAGCCAGTCAGTGGAGCTTCGAGCGCGGCCGCCGCGTCATCGGCCGGTCTCGCGATTGCGACTGGCAGATCGATGACAATGAGCGGCGCGTTTCCAAGCTGCACTGCACGCTCAGCCGCGATGGCGAAGGTTTTACGATCCTTGACCAGAGCGCGAACGGCACGCTGGTCGATGGCCGCCTGCTGCTGGAAGGCGAAAGCGCGCGTCTGCGCGACGGTTCGCAAATCAACATTGGCGGGCAGGTTTTCCAGGTCGCCATCAGCGGCGATGCCGAGCTGGATTTTTCCGATCCCGACACTTCCCTGCGCATGAGTGACGAGCCGCTGACCATTTCGGCGATCCTTGCCGATATCGCCCCGAATGGCCGTTCGGCCGGCGGCGTGATGGGCAACACCGCCTCCGCCGACGACTGGTCCGAAACATGGCGCGAGGGCGCGAAGCGGAAGGCGAAATCCATTTCGCGAAATGTCGAGATCGGGTGGAGCGAACCGCCCGCGGCGCGCGGAATTGGCGCGGTTCTGCCTGATAACTGGGACGAGGAGCCGGTTGCGAGCAGCGAACACGAACATACCGACGCGCTGAACACGCCGGTGATGATCTCTCGTCCGGTTTCGGCCTCAGGTAACGAGGATTTCGACAGCGTTTTCCCGGAAGCAGACGAAGAGCTGACCCCAGAGGGCGCCTCGGCTGCGGACGCTTCGACCGCGCAGGAGATCGGCGATCTTCTGACCGCGCTGGAGCAGGAAAGCGCCGATTGTCTGGCCATTCTCGACATTGAAGGCGAGCGCACCGGCCACGGTTCGTCAGCCTCCCTGAGCGGGCGGGTGGAAACGCTCATCCGCCAGCAACGGCGGCTCGCCGCCTCTCTGGAAACCCTGATCCACGGCTGCACGCAAAAACTCGAGCCGAGGCTTCTCGAAGCATCCGTCGATGCCGGTAACGATCTTCGTGCCAAAATCGAGCGCCGCGACTGGCAGGGGCTGATCATGAAGACCGATTACTGGTCCGCTTACAAAAAGCAATTTGAGGAAAACGGCCGTCCATTGCCGGTCAGGCAGTTCCTGCAGCGGGCAGCACGCGGTGAGGCCGCGCCCACGCAGGAACCTGACGCGATAACGGCCGATGCAACGGGGGTAAACAACCACGATGAGACATGAGAACCGTGTTGCCTGGAGCGAGGGCATGTTTCTTCGCGTTCAGCATTTTCAGCAATCCGACCGATGGACCGAACGGCTGGTGCGCAACACCACGCGCAACCTCTCGCCCTACCCGTGGGGCATCGCCGAAATCGGCGTGGACCGTAGCGCGCTGTCGATAGGGCAATTCGCCCTGTCGAACCTGCGCGGCGTTCTTCCCGATGGAACGCCCTTCGAGGCGCCGGAGGATTCCGACCTGCCGCCGCCGCTCGATCTCGACGAAAGCGTCAAGAACGCCGTTATCTATCTCGCCCTGCCGGCCCGGCAGCCGGGCAAGGCCGACATGTCCGCCAGCGGCCGCAACGATGCGAACAATGTGCGCTTCACCGCCTCAAGCTATGAGGTCTCCGACACCAATATCGAGACGGATTTCGTGGCCCCCATCGATGTCGGCCGTCTCAGCCTGAAATTCCTGAAAACCGGCGACGATCTTTCCGGTTACGATCTCATCGGTCTTGCAAGGGTCATCGAGGTCCGCTCAGACCGCGCGGTCATTCTGGACCCGGATTTCATTCCTCCGAGCCTCAGCTGCGCGGCGGCACCCCGCCTCAACGAATTGCTGACGGAGCTTCTGGGAATCGTGCGCCACCGCGCCCAGGCGATTGCCGAACGCATCGGCGACCCGACGATCAGGGGAACGGCGGAAGTGGGCGATTATTTCCTGCTGCAAATCCTCAACCGGGCCGATCCGCTGCTGGCGCATCGCTGTGCCAACGCCACGCGTTTTCACCCAATCCGTTTTTACGAAGACTGCATCCAGCTTGCCGGCGAGCTTGCGACCTTCACCACGGACAAAAAACGCGCGACGGATTTCCCGCCCTATCGGCACGAGGACTTGAAAGCCACCTTCGGGGCGGTTTTTGACGATCTGCGCACATCGCTGTCAGCGGTCCTGGAACAGGCGGCCGTTGCGATCGAGCTGGTGGAGCGCCGCCACGGCGTCCGCGTCGGCACTATCCACGACCGCACGCTGCTGCGCGATGCCGGTTTCGTGCTTGCCGTGCGCGCGGATATGGCCGCCGAAGACATTCGCCGCCGCCTGCCGGCCCAGATCAAGGTCGGGCCGGTGGAGCGGATTTCCGAACTGGTCAACGTGGCGCTGCCCGGCATTCCCGTGCGCTCCCTGCCGGTCCTGCCGCGGCAATTGCCCTATCGGTCCGGCACCGTCTATTTCGAGATCGACACGCAATCACCCCTCTGGAAGCAGCTTGAGACCTCCGGCGCGATTGCCCTGCATCTGGCGGGCGAGTTCCCCGGGCTTGAGATGGAAATGTGGGCGTTACGCGAATGAGCAAGGAAAACCCCTCTTCCTGGCAGGATTTGCCAACGGTGGTCGAAATCACCGAGGAAAGCCGCAGACGCAACCAGAACGCCCGCAACATGGCGGCGATCCTCGAAGACATTGTCGAGACCGACGGGCCGGCCGGGCGACCGAAGGCAAGCGCGGCCGCCATGCCGGTTGATCAGCTGCTCTCCGGTTTCCATTTCGGCGGCGGCGATGTGCCGACGCTCGTGCAATCGGCCGCTCCCCTCCTCAACCTAGCGCATCTCCTGCGCTTCAGCGATGCGGAGCCAGATCCCGATCAGCTTCGCCGCGCCTGCATTGAGGCGATCACCCGCTATGAGCGCGATCTCGCTTCCGCCCGCATCAGCCCCGAGCGGGCAAGGGCGGCGCATTATGTCGTCTGCGCCACGGTGGATGATGTGGTTCTGAGCAAACCCTGGGGCGTGCGGGCAGGCTGGGCGCGCTCCGGCCTTGTCTCCACTTTCCACAACGATGTCACCGGCGGCGACCGGGTTTTCGACATTCTCGACCATTTCCATCAGTCGCCCGGCGCCAGCAAGGATCTACTGCTGCTGATCTATCTGTGCCTGTCGCTGGCTTTCGAAGGGCGCACCCGCGTTTCACCAAAGGGTGCACTGGAGCTTTCGCGCATCCGCGACAGCCTCTACAAGACGCTGATAGGCCAATACGGCACCTTCGAACGGGAGCTTTCGCCGCACTGGAAAGGCGTGGAAGCCCGCCATACGCCATTGCGCACGATGGCCGCGCTGTGGACCCTGCTGTCCCTGATGGCACTTGCCTTCGCGCTTGGTTATCTCTTCTTCACGCTGTCGCTCAACAACGCATCCGATGTCACTTTCGAGAGGCTCGCCCATCTGCCGCCGAACGAGACGCCGAGCGTGCTGATCGCAAGCCCGCCCCAGCCACCGGCGCAGGTCGAAACGCCGAAGGTCGTGGAACCGCCGAAGACGGTAGAGCCACGGCAACCCTCCCGGCTTGAAAAGCTGATGGCCTTCCTTCAGCCGGAAGTCGAAAAGAAGCTTGTCACGCTGGCGGATGTAAACGGGCGGCTGCGCATTCGCATCAACAATTCGGGACTGTTCTCCACCGGCAGCGCGGATGTCAGCCCGCAGTTCCGCGATCTCATCCAGCGCATCGGCGGTGCGCTTGCGGCTGAGAAATTCCGCGCCGTCGTCATCGGCTATACCGATACCGTGCCGATCAAGACGGTGGAGTTTCCGTCCAACTGGCACCTTTCCGAAGCCCGCGCCAAGGCGGTCGGGGACATTCTTTCACAATTTGCCGGCCCGGAAGCGATCCTGACGGAAGGCCGTGCCGACAGCGACCCGATCGCCGACAACAAAACGGAAGAAGGCCGCCAGATCAACCGCAGAACGGAAATCATGGTCCTGACCAATCCCGATGAAAAACTGAGCGACGCCGGCATTCTCTCGCCGACCATAGAGAACAGTTCGGGACAGCAGCCGCAAGAGGCACAGCCATGAATCCATTGAGCTATTTTTATACGATCCGATCCTATGTCGAGAGCTATGCCGCTCTCATCGGCCGCCGTTTCCTGTCGCTATTGTGGGTGGTCGCGCTCTGCATCGTCATCTGGTTTTACGGCTATCTGGTCGCGCTGGGCGATTTCAAGCCATTGGGAACGACGCAAGCCCGGCTCATCGCCATCGGCATCGTTCTCGCCATATGGCTGATCTATATCGCCGTCACCATTTATCGCGGGCGCAAGCAGGACAAAGAACTCGTCGACAGTATCGAGCGCGAAGCCCTGGCCAACCGCCAGGCCGAAGTCGGCGAGATCCAGATGCGTCTCAAGGAAGCGCTGGCGCTGCTGCGGCGGGTCACGAAAAAGCGTTTCGGTTATATTTACGACCTTCCCTGGTACGTGATCTTCGGCGCACCCGGCTCCGGCAAGACGACGGCGCTCACCAATTCCGGCCTGCAATTTCCACTTGGCGATGCGCTGGGCGAAAACGCGGTAAAGGGCATTGGCGGCACGCGCAACTGCAACTGGTGGTTCGCCGATGAGGCGATATTGATCGACACCGCCGGCCGTTACACCACGCAGGATGACCTCGATGGCTCATCCAAAGCCGGCTGGGAAGGTTTCCTCGGCCTTCTGAGACGCTATCGCCGGTCGCAGCCGATCAACGGCGCGCTGGTGACATTGTCCATCCCCGATCTTCTCACCCGCGATCCCGAGGAACAACGGCAGGAACTGCGCTCCATACGTCAGCGGCTTTCGGAACTGGACGAATATCTGCATGCCCGCGTTCCCGTCTATATCGTGCTGACCAAGGCCGATCTGCTGCATGGTTTCGTGGAGTTTTTCGACGGTTTCAACAAGACCGACCGCCAGCAGGTATGGGGCACCACCTTCAAGCTGGATGAGAGCTATACCGCCGAGAACCTGCCGCAACGCCTGACGGAAGAGTTCGAACTGCTGCAACAGCGGGTCGATGCGATGCTGATCGAGCGCCTGCAGCAGGAGCAGAATGCCGAGACGCGCGGGCGCATCTTCCGTTTCCCTGCCGAACTCGCGCGGTTGAAAGACCGGCTCCATGAGGCCCTGACCGAACTTTGCGCACGGTCTCCGCTGATCGAAGCCCCGCTTTTGCGTGGCGTTTATCTCGCTTCGGGAACGCAGCCGGAAACGGAAAGGTCTCCCGCAGCGGCCAGAACCCGCCGAAGCTACTTCCTGTCGCGGCTGTTCAAGGATGTCATCTTCCCCGAAGCCGCGCTGGTGATGCGCGACAAGCGCCTTTCCGGACGGCAATTGCTGGTGCGACGCATCGCCTATGGCGTATCGGCCGCCGCGGTCGCCATCGTCTTCACCGGCTGGATTTTCACCTATTTCGCCAATACGCAGGCGCTTGCCGAAGCGGATCGCAAACTTGGCGCTTATGAACAACTCGTTCAGGGCATTCCCGTGCGCGATGTTTCAGACGCCGATTTTCTCCGCATCCTTCCGGCGCTCGACAATCTGCGCGATGTCAATTCCGGCTTTGCCCGCGAGAGAGTGTGGAATGTCAGCTTCGGGCTCGATCAGGAAGACAAGATCGCCGGACGGCAGCGTGACGCCTATCAGCGCGCACTCAACGCCCTGCTCCTGCCGCGCATGATCGTGCAGCTCCAGAAACAGCTCAAGGACGAAAAGGATGTCACGCGCACCTTCAATTCGCTGAAGCTCTATGGAATGCTCGGCGGCATGGGTGCGCTGGACCCCGATTTCCTGACCGTGCAGACACACCAGATGTTCGCATCGCTCTATCCCGGCGATGGAAGGGCGGCGGCCAGAGAAGCGCTCGACCGGCATGCAAAAGCGCTTGCAGACGGCGTGCTCGCCCCGATTGAGCTAGACGCACGGCTCATCGCAACTGCCCGTGAAACCATCCGCAACCAGGCTGTCGGCACGCGCGCCTATGATATTCTCGCCGGTCTTCCGCAGGCGCGGGAACTGATGGAATGGACACCCGCCACGGCCTTCGGCCCGCTGGGAGAGCGCGCCTTCGAGCGGCGCAGCAAAGCGCCGATGGCGGAAGGCATCGAAGGTCTTTTCACGGCGGAAGGATATCGCAGCGTCGTCATTCCGCAGGTCGCCCATGCGGCGCGCATCGCACTTTCCGAAGGGTGGGTGCGCGGTTCCGATGATGCACTCCGGGGCGCAACGGTCGAGCAGGTGGCGCAGGCCGCGCTGCAAATCTATTTCGACCGTTTCGAGAAAAAATGGGCCGATACGCTGGCCGACCTTCGGGTCAAGCCGTCCCAGACCCTTGGCGACGCCGTGGAAACAACCCGCGCGCTTGCCAATGAACGCAATATCGTGGTGGAGGCTGCCAGATCGATCGCGGAGGCGACCGATCTGCGCCCCGGAGCAAACCCCGCCGCCCTCGCCTCCGCCGCTGAAGGCGACGCGACCGCAGCCGTTCTGGCCGCCACGGTAAACGCGGCCGATCCCTATGCGAGACTGCGGGACATGCTGGCGGCGAAGGGCGCGACCACAACGGGCGAGCAGGCCAATGGCGGCAAGGCCGGAGGCTCGCCATCGGAACAGTTGCTCGCGCATTTCAAGATGCTGAACGAGCAGCTTGCCCGCTCGGCGACCACCTCCGATGAAGTCGCCAAGGTGTTCGACGTGGATAGTCAACTCACCAAGGCCAATCAGGATCTGTTGCAGCAGGCCCGTGAATTGCCGGCGCCCCTCGATGTGTGGGTGGCGGGTGTGGCGGCGGATGTCGGCTCGCTTGCGGTCAAATCCGCCCGCAGCCGCATTGCCGAACTCTGGGCGGCCGATGCGGCATCGCTGTGCTCTTCCATCGTGACCGGGCGTTATCCTTTCGACAGGTCGTCTTCCCGCGATGTCGCCATCGCGGATTTCACCCGTCTCTTCGGGCCGACCGGGGTTTTCCAGTCGTTCTTCAAACAGCGCATGGAAGCCTTTGTCGACAAGACCACCAACCCCTGGAGCTGGAAAGGCACTTTCGGCGCCGCCGGCATTCCAAGCAGCGCCGTCGCCCAGTTCGAAAATGCCGACAAGATTTCGCGCGCCTTTTTCCCGAATGGCAGCGAGACGCCGGCGGTGTCGATCAATGTCAAACCCGTTTCGCTCACCAATGCCTCCAGCGCGGTGATGCTGGAAATCGAAGGCGAGCGGGTGGTTTATTATCACGGCCCCATTCAGGCAAAATCGATCACCTGGCCCTCGCGTGAAAACACGGCGAGCCTATCGCGCATCGCCTTCCAGCCGGGCGGCTGGCAGCAGGCGAAAACCGAAAACGGCGACTGGTCGCCATTCCGGCTGTTCGACGGCGCCGATATCGAAAACCAGTCGGGCGACCTGCTGCGGGTGCGATTTGCGAATGGCGCTCAAGCTGCCGAATTCGATATTCAGTTCGGCTCGGTTCTCAACCCGTTCAGGCTGGACGCCATCGCCGGCTTTGCCTGCCCCGCGCAATTTTAGCGGCGGGGCGGCGCACCGTTTTTTTAAGGAGGGGATCTATGATGAAAGCAACGACGAAAAGCACCGCGGTCAATAACGACTGATGGCCAATCAGGCATCGAGGCCCGCGGAAACCGCAGCGGAAAGCGACCGCATCGGCTTCTTCGGCAAGGTCCCCAGCCATGGCGACTTCATCTCCGATGGGCTTGAACGGGAGCTGATCGGGACATTTGACGACTGGATGCGATCCGGCCTGCACGCCTGCGCGGACCTGTTTTCAGGCCGATGGCCCGAAATATTTACGTCATCGCCGCCCATACGCTTCATCATCGAAAGCGGCATATGGGGAAACTGCGCCTATGCCGGCGTGCTGGTGCCCAGTGCAGACCGGGTGGGGCGCAAATATCCGCTTGCCATCATTGCCCAGCTCAATAGCTTCCGGAAACATCCGAGAACGCTCTATCTCGACGACACCTGGTTCATGGCCGCCGAGGCGCTGGCCGAAACATCCATGACGGGCGATTTCGACATGTCCCGGTTTAACACCTCCGTTAAAAAACTGCGCCTGCCGAAACCACGGGAAGAGGATGACGCGCCGGAAATGGTGCGCAGCCGCGTGCCGACCAGCCTCTGGTGGCGCATCGATCCCGTCAGCCGCCGCGCCCGCGGCCTCAAATTCGACGGCAAACCGAAAGCTTCCGATTTCCTGCGCCTCTTCAGCGACATGGCAGGCAAGGGCGAAGAGGACGGCTCGACACCCGTACAGGGGCAGGAAAGTGCGAAGCACAAAACTCCGCCCGTGATGACGCCCGCGCCCGCACCGGCAACCGAACAGCCGTCATCGGTCATCTACAGCTATGCCACGCACCCGGGAACACGGCTTTCCCTGAACGCGGATTCGCTTTTCGTTTCCCAGACCCCTGCCCTCTTCGCCATAGCAGATGGACAGGGAGACACGCACAGCGCCGTGGAAGCAGCGCGTCTGGCCACAAATATTCTTGCCGAGACGCCCGATGCCGAAAACCCCGAGGTGATGGCGCAGCAGATCAGGGGAAAGCTCGGCACCGTCAACAGCCTGCTTCTGTCCCGGCAAACCATGGGCGCCGACGGCAGGCCGATGGCGAGCGTCATCATTGCCTCCATTATCGGCCGCAGGTTGAGCGTCCTGTGGTCCGGCGACGCGCGCGCCTATCTCCTGAAAAACGGAACCATGCATCAGCTTTCGCGCGATCACGTCGTTGTCGGCATGAAAAGGCAGCTCTCGCAATGTGTCGGCCTTTCCCAGCAATTCCGGCCGGATATCGTCGGGGAAGACTGGGGGTCGCAGGACAGGTTGCTCCTATGCAGCTATCCGCTGGTACAAATCCTGAAGGAGCGGGCCATTGCCGAGATTGTCGGCAACACCCCGATCAAGGATTGCGCCAGCGCCCTGATCCAGGAAGCGCTGATCGAGGACGCACGCGAGAATGTCAGCGCCATCGTGATTGGAAACCGGCTTGAGCAAGGGTAAACAACCGGGCGACGGGCCTGCCTACCCGCAGGTCGCCGAGCGCTTTTCCGATCTGTGGCAAACCATCCGCCATGACGGCACGCGGGAAAGGCCCACCGAAGAACAGAAAGACCTGATCGATCAGGTCAGAAATGCGCTGGATCGGAAAATCTCGCATTTTTCCGACGCGAAACCCGACTGGATCGCCGACAGCTTTGCCCTTGAACGGATTGCCTACGAAAGCGAAAACACGCTGCTGCTGCAGGTGCGGCACCGCGATCTCGGCTCCCTTCACGCCCTGAAAACCACGCCGCCGGCGTTGAGAAACGACGCGGCGCTGCTGCAAAGATTACGCGAGGAGGCGCAGCTCGGCCTGACATTGCGCCATCCTTGCCTGGTGGAAACATCGGCGCTGCTGAGACTGGCCGATGGCCGGCCGGGCCTGTTGCAGCCGTGGTTCCAGCAATCATTGGCGTCGCTTGCATCGCAGCCGCCGGTTAGCGCGCCGCAGGCGATCACAATCCTTCGCCGCATGCTGGAAGGGCTGAGCGCCATGCATGCACGGGGATATGTCCACTGCGATGTCACGCCCGCCAATATTCTACTGGAGGACGGCGGTTTCGAAACGGGCAGACTTGGCGATTTCGGCATTGCGCTGGAGATTGGCCAAAAACACGCGGATCGGGGCATGAGCTTTGCCGCCTCGCGCGAATTTGCAGCACCGGAACGGATGCGCGACGCAACCGCAAAGCCGGATCAGGATATATTCTCCGTGGGGAGGCTTGCCCGGCGGCTTATCGCTATAGATGAGATGCGAACAACGCAAAGGCTGGCGGACTTTGCGGACGCCTGTTGCCAGGACGAACCCGCGTCGCGGCCGCAATCGGCGATGGAAGCGCTACAGCTTCTGTAGCGCCTCATTGGTCAGTTGCCGCTGCCGGGAAGCGGTGCTGCCGCCGTCGGCACGCTCTTCTGGAACACGGTCAGGAGCTTGGCCGAATCCACCAGCGGCGCGTTGCTGGCATAGAGCACATCGCCCTTCTGCATCTGGAAGAGCTGCATGAGGGCAATGCTGGAAGCATCGCGCATATTGACGTGATAAATCACCGGCCGCATGGTCGTGGCCGTCGCAACCGGGCCTTTCGCGCCCGATGCGGTTGCCGACGGCACCTGAATGATCTCGTTGCGGAAGACATAGACATTGCGCGCGTCCGCACGGTCATCCAGCAATCCGCCGGCGCGGCCGACAGCCTGCGCCAGCGTGAGTTTTCCGGCTTCGAACTGGAATTCGCCGGCGCTCTTGAAAGCGCCGAGCGCGGTGTAGCTCGCTGCATCGCCATCGATCATGATCTGATCGTCCGGTGACAGGCGGATATTCTGGCGGTCTTCCCGCATGACGCGGTCAAGCGGCGCGCTCGCCCTGTGCGAGCCGCGAACGACGGTAACCGTGGCAGCGCCCGGAGCGACGGTCGGGCCGCCGGCCTGATTGAGCGCGTCGAGCACCCGCTCCTGACGGGCGGTAAGCGTTATTTTTCCGGGGGTTTTCACCGCACCGCTCAGCATGACGGCGCTCGTCGGCTTGTCGACGACGGTGACGACGGCCTGCGGGTTCACGGCCGATCCCTTGAGCCCGGCAACGACCTGCGATTGCAGCCCCTCGGGCGTCGAATCCACCACCCTCTGTTTGCCGACGAAGGGGATATTCACCGATCCGCTCTGGTCCACCGTAAAGCGTCCGAGATTGAGCGTCTTGCTTTGCGTGGGGGAGAAAAGCCCGTCTTCGCCCGTATCGAGCACGGTGATGTCGATCACGTCGCCGCGACGCAATCTCTGGGCGTTGTAACCGGTGTTTCGAAGTGCTGTGAGGCCGGGGCCGGAGGCATTCTGCAGGCTTCCGGCGGAAACCGTGGCCGCCGGCGCATTCGCCAGCTCTATGACGGGGATTTTTTCGTTGGTTCGAGGGAAAGTCGCAGATCGGATATTGCCTGCGGTCGGTCCGTCAGATGGCTTTGCACATGCGCTCAAAAGAGCCACCAGCAAAACCGCCCCCAACTTTTTCATCCCTCATCCCCTTGATGATTCAACCTGACGCAGAGATAACATCCAGACACGTCATCGCAACAACTTTAGCGGTTGCAATTTAGCGAAAACTTGTCTTCCGGAGAAAAGGTGTGACCATTCCGCAACCTTTTCGGAAACGCCCGTCGCAAACCCCAACAATGTACCGATGAGAAATGACCGGTCCTCAGCGACTGGCACCGGCCCGTCGACATTCGATGGAACGGTTTTGCAGTCGAGGAGTTTGTTTTCTGCAAACCAAGACAGGAGCAAGAACAATGGATCACACCAATCACGTACGCCTGGTTGAAACCGAACTGACGCCCTCCGTTCTTGAAGGCGCCACCGTTTATGGTGCAGACGATCACAAGGTCGGCAAGGTGGATCATGTCCACGGCGTTGGGGCCGGCAGCACCGCCATCATCGATGTCGGCGGCTTTCTTGGTATCGGCGCAAAGCCGGTCGCAGTACCGCTCAGCGATCTTGATTTCATGCGGGATGAGGACGGCGATGTCCACGCGGTCACTTCATGGACCAAGGACCAGCTGAAGGACATGCCCGAGCATCGTCATTAACAGCGTTGTCATTCATTAAGAGGAGCGCCCGGCTGTTTGCCGGGCGTTCTTTTATTTCGGGCAGGCGTTTGCGCGTCAGACTTCCCCTACGCACATCAAACGGCGAGGAAACCGCCATCGACCGGCAATACGGCTCCGGAAATCATGCGGCTATCATCCGACAGGAGCAGCGCTATGCTTTGAGCCACCTCTTCCGCTTCGGCAAACCGGTTGAGCGGATGGCGAACCATCATCGGCTGGCTTTTCGCCGGATCGTTCCATGCTTCCGCGGCCAGTTCGGTGAGGGTGATGGTCGGTGCAACCGCGTTGACGCGGATGCCATGCGGGCCAAGCTCCTTGGCAAGAACGCGGGTTGCCCCTTCCAGCCCGGCCTTGGAGGCCGCGTAGCAGAGGTGATCCTGAAAACCGCGGTGACCGGCGATGGAGGTGATGTTGACGATGGCGCCGCCGCCGCCCTTTGCAACGCGGGCGCGGGCAAATTCCTGACATGCGACCAAAGCCGCGCGCAGGTTGATGCCGAGGACGGCTTCATAACCCGCATCGCTCATATCCAGTACGCTTTCGAGCACGTTGATGCCGGCGCTGTTGATCAGGAAATCGCAAGGGCCCGCTTCCTTCATGGCGGCGCGGGTGGCCGCGACATCGGCAAGATCGACGCGGATCGAACGGCCGCCGATTTCGCTTTTCAGGCTGTCGAGATCGGATTGCGTGCGGCTGATTGCAATCACTTCCGCGCCGCGCGCGGCCATCAACTGCGCACAGGCGCGGCCGATGCCTTTGCCTGCGCCGGTGATGATGACGGATTTTCCGGAAAACTGCATGGAACCCTCGTTATTTTGCGGCCGATGCGGCCGGATGATCTAAGCTTGTGACGCGGTTCAGGAGTGGCTGGCGGCGCGAATGGCGCGCGCTGCATTCTGCAACGCAAGAAAGGCGTCGTAGCGTGCCTGATGAACCTTCTGGAAAGCGGGATCGGGAGCCGCACAGCTGGCGATACGCGACATGGCGGGCATCGCCGCCATCAGGTCCGGATAGGTTCCGGCGGCAACCGCGCCGAGCATAGCCGAGCCGAGAAGGACGGGCTCCTCGCATTCAGTGAGTTCGACCGGGAATCCGGTCGCATCGGCCAGCAACTGCCGGGCAAGCGGATGGGCACCTGCGCCGCCGCTAACGCTGATGGTTTCCACCGGCGCACCGTTGCGGGCCTGCGTTTCGATGATCTGGCGAAGCCCGTAGCCGAGGCCGAGAAGCCCGGCCACATAGAGCGCGACGAGAGAATCCACACCCGTTTCCATGCCATAACCGGCGATGACGGCGCGGGCATGCGGATCGGCGAAGGGCGCGCGGTTGCCAAGAAACTCCGGCACCACATGAAAATCTTCAGCGATATCAGCGGCGGCAGAAGCGGATGCGGCAAGGCTGATGGCACGGTCCGCGAGCCATACCGGCAGGGCTTTGCCTTCCTTGTCGGCAAGCGCCTTCGCCTCGGCAAAGGCCGGGTGCAATTGCACCAGATAATCGATGGCCGCACCGGCAGCAGACTGGCCACCTTCATTGAGCCATGCGCCGGGAACCATCGCGGAATAATAAGGACCCCACACACCCGGCACAAAAGCGGGTTCGGCAGTGGTGGTCATGGTGCAGGAGGAAGTGCCGAAGACATAACCGAGGCATTTCGAAGCATCACCGCCGGCAGCCACAGTGCCGACACCGCCGGCATGGGCATCGATCAGGCCCGCCGCAACGGCGGTACCAGCAACCAGCCCCATAGCCTTTGCGGCATCTTCGGTTAGCCCAGCGCCCAGCGCCGTGCCGGGATGGACGACGCTTTCACCGATGCGGCGAAAGCCCTGCTCCGCCAAATCTCCAAGGCCGATCTTGGCGAAATATTCCGCATCCCAGCGGTTTTCGTGGGCGAGATAGGTCCATTTGCAGGTAACAGTGCAGGCAGAGCGATCAAGCGCGCCGGATGCCTTCCATGTCAGAAAATCCGTGAGATCGAAGAAGTGCTCGGCCCGGGAATAAATATCCGACCGGTTTTCCCGAAGCCACAGAAGCTTCGGCGTCTGCATTTCAGGAGAAATACGGCCGCCGACATATTTCAGGACGGCGTATTCGCCCGCATTGATGCGCTCCGCCTGTTCAACGGCACGGTGATCCATCCAGACGATGATATCGCGTTCGGGATGAGCGGCATCGCCAACCGGCAAGGTCTGATCGCCAGGGCCACGAACTACGAGTGAGCAGGTCGCGTCAAAACCGATACCGGCGACCTCAGCCGGATCGATACCAGCGCGCGAAACGCTTTCACGCACACTGTCGCAAACCGCCTGCCAGACCTCTGCGCTCGATTGCTCAGCAATGCCGCCATCTTCGCGATGCATGCTGATCGGGCGCTTGGCGGTGGCGAGAAGCTTGCCCGCGATATCGAAGACACCGGCCCGCGCCGAGCCGGTCCCGACATCGACACCAACGAGATAGGAAGCCATTTGCGATACTCCTCGGAGCGGATCATCCGGTGTTTGAACAGATTTGAGCGGCGGAACCGTTTTCGGTTTTCCCGCCGCTCGAGAGGTTTTTTAAACGCGGTCGAAGTTGGTCGGCAAGACCAGCATGTCGCGGATTGTGACGGTGCGCTTGCGCGTCAGCATGTAGACGACGGCATCGGCCACTTCGCTTGCATCGATGAGGCTGCCGGATTCCTTGGCTTTGCGGAGGTTTTCCTCCGGCCAGTCGGCCAGCAGTGCGGAAACGACGGGACCCGGAGAGACCTGCGCAACGCGCACGCCGTGCGGGATCATCTGGCGGCGCATGCCCTGCACGAAGCTGGTGATCGCCCATTTCGAGCCGGAATAGACCGGCTCCCAATAGGTCGGGAAGTGACCGGCAATCGAGCAGGTCACGATGATATCGCCGGTCTTGCGCTCCGACATGTGGGGTACGACGGCATGAACATTCTTCATGACGGCGTTGACGTTGAGATTGAGCATCTTGTCGATGGCTTCC
The DNA here is from genome assembly GCF_027871645.1 of Agrobacterium sp. ST15.13.015. Classification (NCBI taxonomy): domain Bacteria; kingdom Pseudomonadati; phylum Pseudomonadota; class Alphaproteobacteria; order Hyphomicrobiales; family Rhizobiaceae; genus Agrobacterium; species Agrobacterium sp. ST15.13.015. The sequence goes on along the minus strand of NZ_JAQAHF010000015.1, from coordinate 88,823 downwards.
GGCGTCGTCTCGGTTAGATCGCCGCCGATATAGGTGCCGGCGTTGCAGTAGAGAATGTCGATATGATCGACCTTCTTGAGGATCTCGAGGATCATCGCGTTGCAGCTGTCGGCATCGAGCAGATTGGTGACCTGCGGGATGGCGCGGTCGCCGAGCTTGGCGACCAGATCATTCAAGGCTTTCTCGTTCCAGTCGACCATGACCACGGTTGCGCCCTGTTCCAACAGAGCTTCCGTTGTGGCAAGCCCGATGCCGGATGCGGCGCCGGTGATGACCGCAATCTTGCCTTGCAGCGATTCAGACATTTAATTCTCCTGCTTTTATGAAGATGTTTACGGGCCGGCTTAGCGCCATTCGCGCCCGATATAGATGGCCAGCAGGATGATGCCGCCCTTGATGACATCCTGCAGATAGGGGTTGATGCCCATCAGGTTGAGGCCGTTGTTCAGAATGCCCAGCAGCACCGCGCCGATGAGCGTGCCGAGAATGAGACCTCTGCCGCCGGCAATCGCCGTGCCGCCAAGTACGACAGCTGCGATGGCATCAAGTTCGAAGCCGACACCGGCATTGGGCTGACCGCTCATCAGGCGGCCGGTGAGGATGAGCGCGGCAAAAGCGGCCGTCACACCCGAAATGCCATAGACGGCGAGCTTGACGCGCTGGGTCTTCACGCCCGAAAGACGGGCCGCCAACTCGTTTCCGCCGAGAGCATAAACGTGGCGACCAAACGCCGTGCGCTGCAACAGCACCCATGCCACCGCATAAATCACCACCATGATGATGACGGGAACCGGAACGATGCCGACGCGGCCGACGCCGAACCAGGAAATCCAGCTCGGAATACCGCTGACGGGATAGCCGCCGGAATAGATAAGGCCGAGGCCACGTGCCATGCCCATGGTGGCGAGCGTGACAATGATCGCCGGCATCTTGCCCCAGGCGACGAGCGCCCCGTTGAAGATGCCGATGCCGAGACCGATGAACAGGCCGGCCGGCAGGGCAATTGCAGGCGAGAGGCCGGTGTTCACCATCAGGCCCGCGGACAGCGTTCCGATCAGCGCCATGACAGCGCCGACCGACAGGTCGATGCCGCCTGTGAGGATGACGAAGGTCATGCCGACGGCGAGAATACCGACGACAGAAACCTGTCGCAGCACATTCATGATATTGTTAACGCTGAAGAAATTGTCGCTCGCAAGCCCCATGAGGATCGATACGACGATAAGACCCGCCAGCGGCAGGGCAAGCGGTGAGCGCAGCATGGCACTGAGACTGAAACCGCCCGTTTTCGCGGCAACGCCGGTGTTTGCATCAAGCGACATGTTCAACTCTCCCGGTGGTGGCGTTTGTCATTATTGTTTCTGAATTGATGTCGTCTCCCTCGACCGTGGCGACGATGCCGCCGGAGCGGAAGACGCAGACCCTGTCGGACATGCCGATCACTTCCGGCAGTTCCGAGGAGATCATGATGATCGAGTAACCCTTGGCGGCGAATTCGCGCATTAGCGAATAGATTTCCGCCTTAGCACCCACATCGATGCCGCGTGTCGGCTCATCGAAGATCAAGACACGCATATCGTGGTTCAGCCAGCGGGCAATGACGATCTTTTGTTGGTTGCCGCCGGACAAGGTATCGACACGTGCATAAGGCCCTTGTGCCTTCACCTGCACCTGCGCCATTGCTTTTGTCGTGTACTCCAGTTCCTTCTTGAGATCGAGGAACCAATGGGCCTTGCGGTATTTGCCGTAGTTGTTCAGCGAGATATTCTGCAGGATGGAGAAGCTGGTGATCAGTCCCTCTTCCTTTCGGCTTTCCGGCAGCAGGCCAATGCCGCGCATCAGCGCATCATCGGGGCCGGAAAAACGCGTCTCCACACCATCGAGCTTGATCTTGCGACGCGAGGCTGAATGCGCCCCGAGCATGGCGAGAACAGTTTCCGTACGGCCCGAGCCGACAAGCCCGGCAAAACCAAGAATTTCGCCCTTGCGCAGCGCGAAACGCGAGACAGGACCGCCCTTCTTCAGTTGCAGCTCTTCAACTTCGATCACCTTTGGGGCGGAAGGATCAAGTTGCGGCTTGGGCGGGAAGCTGGCCTCAATGCGCCGGCCGACCATCATCTCCACCAACCGATCGTTATCGACCTCCGAGGTCAGGCACGAGCCGATCAATTCGCCATCGCGCAGAACGGTAATGCGGTCGCAGATCTCGAATATTTCTTCGAGGTGGTGCGAAATGAAGATGATTGCCACGCCCTGACGGCGCAACTCACGCATGACCTTGAACAAATGTTCGGTCTCGGAAGGCGTCAGCGTGGCGGTCGGTTCGTCGAGCACGAGAATGCGGGCATCGAGCGACAGCGCCTTGGCGATTTCGACAAATTGCTGCTGGGCGACGGACAGGCGATGCACCGGCACGTCCAGCGGAACATCCACGGCGAGCCGGCCCATGATTTCGGCTGCGCGCTTGCGCATCGCGCCCTTGTTCAAAAGGCGCAGCGGCCCGCGAATTTCGCGGGCAAGGAACATGTTTTCAACGGCGTTGAGATAAGGGATCAGGCTGAATTCCTGAAACACGATGCCGACACCGGCGGCGATCGCCTCATCGTAATTGGCGAAGCGGCGATCCTTGCCGTCGATGCGGATCGTTCCCTCGGATGGCTGCAAAATGCCGCACAGGATTTTCATCAGCGTCGATTTGCCGGCGCCGTTTTCGCCCAGAAGCGCATGCACCTCGCCGGCGCGCGCCTCAAGGTCGACGCCACGCAGGACTTCGATCTTGCCAAAGCTTTTTCTTATTCCATTCAGTTCCAGCATTTCACCCTCCTCAATGGTCGGGATTTAACCCCGCCCCCATACTAGATGGGGACGGGGCTTGGGAGGAGTTCTTACCAGCTGAACTCGCCGGCGTTTTTGCTGTCGACGACCATAACGTCGATCGGGACTTCCTTCGGCACGACGCGAGCGCCCCACTTCTGGGCGAGCGCCATGGCAAGGCCAACGCGAACCTGGTCACGCGGGAACTGCGCGGTGGTTTCGATGAAAGGACCACCCTCGGCAATCGCCTTCACAGCTTCCGGAGCACCGTCGACCGAGGTCAGCTTGATGTCCTTGCCGGAACCCTGGATCGCAGCCAGAGCGCCCATCGCACCGCCGTCGTTCACCGAGAAGATACCGGCGAGGTTCGGACGCGACTGGATCATGTTTTCAACGACGCCGAGAGCAACGGAGCGGTCCTGACGGCCGTTCTGCGTATCGACCAGCTTGATCTCGGGGAATTCGGCGAGAGCCGCCTTGCAGCCTTCGACGCGCTGCAGGATCGGAACGACCGGAATGCCGTCGAGAATGGCGACTTCACCCTTGCCGCCGAGCGCGTCACCGAGATACTTGCACGACTTGTAACCCGCGTCACGGTTCTTCGAGCCCACGAAGGTGTCGACCGGGCCGTTGGCGTTGGCGTCAACAGCAACGACGATTACGCCGGCAGCCTTGGCAGCGTGAACGGCGGCTTCGATGCCAGCGCTGTCGGTCGGGTTCAGAAGCAGAATGTCGATCTTCTGCTGCAGCATGTCTTCAACGTCAGAAATCTGCTTGGCCACATCGTGGCCGGCATCGGTCACGACAACGTCAGCGCCAATGCTTGCTGCGGCTTCCTTCAGCGCTTCCTGCATCGACACGAAATAGGGGTTGTTCAGCTCCTGGAAGGTCATGCCGATCTTCAGCTTTTCCTGCGCCAGCGCCGGAGCGGCCATCATTGCAATTGCGGCTGTCGCCATCAGAAACTTGGATTTCATTTTCATCTCACTCTTCCTCCCATTAGGAAAGTTGGGGCAACAGGTGCCCGTTTCCGGACAGACCTCTGCCCGAATTCTTAGAAATTGGCGATGTGTCGCTGGTTTACTCCGCCATCACAGCTGCCTTCTGGGCTGCAAAAATGGTTCGGAACCTCGACGGTGACATTCCCTTGAGTTTGAGGAAATGCCGGTTGAAATTGGAAAGGTTGGAGAAGCCAACATCGTAGCAGACCTCCGCCACCTTCACATCCTGATCCGCCAAAAGCATCTGGCAGGCGAGATCAATGCGTAACTGATTGCGATACCGCACCAGCGTCGTACCCGTATGGCGCTTGAAGGCGCGGGAAAAGGCGCTCGGACTCTGGCCCACCATGTCGGCCAGATCGATTTCCTCGACCTGCTCGGTCAGATGTTCGCGCAGATGCGACAAAGCGCGGTTGATGCCGCTATCGCCAATGCCCGTCAGATCAAGCTCGTAGCTCAGGCTTGCCAGCACCTCGGATGTCGACGCATTGACCAAGAGATCAAGAATTTCCCAGAAAAGCGCCAGACGCGTCAGGCCCTGCGCCTCGATAAGCCGAAGGATCAGCGGACGGACCCGATCGCTCGTCTCATCATCAAAGAGAATACCGCGACGGCTGCGATCCAGAAGCGCGTGCACCACTTCCATCTCGGACATGGAGGAGCAGGCATCTTCGATAAAGCTCTCCGGAAACTGGATCACGAGGGAACGTGTCGGCACAATTTCGTCCGACTCGATCTCGCTGATCCAGTTCTGGGGGAGATTGGGGCCGGTCATGATAAGCTGACCGGGGCCGAAGCGGCCGACGAAATCACCGATATAAAAGGTGCCGGATGTCGCGACGACCAGATGAATTTCATATTCGGGATGATAATGCCAGCGCACGGTGCGGAACGGATAGCCATGCCGCCAAGCAGCGAAAGATTCGCCCTTGCGGATGTGCACCAGTTCCAGATCGGGCTGCATCATAGTTCCTCCCATTCATACGTCCGCCGCATTCACGGAGCGGGCCATTCCTCTTTATGGCTCGTCCCAGGCGTTGATGAGGAGCATAGGGCGGGCCGTGGCTAAACATCCACATCACGCCGAAGAAATTGCTGATACTTTTTTGACTCATTTTTGTCGAGAAATGAATAGCCGCCCGATAGGACTGATTACGGACGCGGCGAAGGCGGCGATTTTTTCGCTCAATTTGCCGTGATGCGCTCAAACAATGCGCAACCGAATAGGATTTCTGGTGAAATTTTGACGTGTGGCCCGCCGGATGCCGGCAGGCCACACTCATACTTTTCCGCAACGTCTTTGCCGCTCAATCATCAGCGGCTGGCTTCGTTACTGCGGCATCACGATCTGCAGTTTCACATCCGTTTCCCGTGCTTCAACCGCACGGTCGAAACCGGCAATGCTGTCTTCAAAGGGAATGGTCGCGGAAATCAACGGCTTCAGATCAACCTTGCCGGAGGCGATGAGCGCAACTGCCCGGTCGTAAACATTGGCGTAACGGAAAACCGTTTCGACCCGCAGTTCCTTGGCCTGCAGGCCGACAATATCGACCGGAACCGGATCGACAGGCATGCCGACCAGCACGATCGCGCCGCCCGGCCGCGCCAGCTTTGCCATGCCGAGCACGGCGGGTGCTGCGCCCGAGCATTCGAAGACGATATCGCAGCCCCAGCCGTCGGTCGCCGCCGAGACGGCCTCGGCGAGATTGCGTTCGCGGATGTTGACGGTTTCGATGCCATCATATGCACCGATGATATCGAGCTTCGGCTGGGCGAGATCGGCAACGATGACCTTGGCGCAACCGCCGGCAAGCGCCGCCAGCGCCACCATCATGCCGATCGGACCAGCTCCAGTGACGACAGCGATATCGCCCGGCTGGATACGTGCCCGGAGCGCCGCCTGCATGCCGATGGCGAAAGGTTCGACCATGGCGCCTTCGGCGAAGGACACATTGTCGGGCAGCTTATAAGTGAAGGCGGCGGGATGAATGACCTCGGGCGTCAGGCAGCCATGGATTGGCGGCGTCGCCCAGAAGCGGACAGCCGGATCGACATTGTAGATGCCGAGCTTGGTGGCGCGCGATGTGGGATCGGGAATGCCGGGCTCCATGCAGACGCGGTCGCCCACCTTCAGATGCGTCACCTCGTCGCCGGTTTCGATCACCGTTCCAGACGCTTCATGGCCGAGCACCATCGGCGCGTTGACGACGAAATGACCGATCTTGCCATGGGTGTAATAATGGACGTCCGAGCCGCAGATACCGACCGTGTGGGTGCGGATGCGCACATCCCTGGGCCCGAGTTCACCGGATCCTGCTCCACCCGGAATGTCAAAATCCCTGAGCGAGAGCTTGCCCTTTTCTTCCAGCACCAGTGCCTTCATCTCATCCTCCGTGGTTTGCGATACGTCTGGCAGCGAATTCAGTGAGCGTGATGGCGTGCAACCCCGGCAAAAGTAAACAGAAATCGGCCGGAACGGCCGGTTTTTCTTCGCTCCGGAAAAACTGTATCGGACAGCCCGCGATTTCTCATCATCCGCGGCGCGACACTATCCTCAAGAGGCAGGAAAACCGGCATGATTCGTCCGCCCATTTCGCGATCATCGCGTGCTTGAAAGCCTCTGGGACCGGTAAACCCGTTCGCTCACATTTTTTCGCCGGGCAACACGCTTGCCTGCCTCACCCACTCCACGAACTGCGCTTCATCGAACGTATCCTCGCGGATATCGAGGTAACGGACTTTCGGATGTTTGGAAGTGCCGGGCGGCAAGGGCTGCAAGGATGCGCCGTTAAGGAAGGTCACCTTGATATATTTCGTGAAGCAGTGAAGGCTGAGGAACCAGATGTCGTCCTCCATGCCGTAAAAGGGCGAATTCCACTTCACAGCCTTGCGCACACCGGGCACGACACCTTCGATCAACCTGTCGATACGGCCACCCACCGCGCTTTTCCAACCCGGCATGGCGGCGATATAGGCCTGCACCGGGGTGTCGCCATATCCTTTTGCAATCTGAGGATTGCCACCCGACAGAAGCTTCGGCGTCGCAACCGATGGCTTGCTTCGGGAGACTTTGTCTGACTTCTTGCCGACCATCACCTTGGCCTCATGGGTCTCACAACAAGTGCTACCAATAACATGATCTGTGTCTATTCCAGATCTTTCTACACATTTTCCGTGATGATCGCCCAGCCGACGCGGAATAACAGATCGGCAGCTTTGCGGGTCAGTCTTTCCTGACCCGCAACCCCTCCAGAAAGGTTCGGAAACTTCCGACAGCCCGTTTCGAGGTCGTTTCCGGGTCGTCGGAATTGGCTATCCATTGGGCGGCGCTGCTGCTCGCCGCATTGATGAAGCGGGCGCATGCCTCCGGATCGATGTCGCCGATGGTGCCTTCTTCCCGGAGCGCATCCAGGCTTCGGGCGACAGCCGAGATACAGCCATTGGCATTCGGCCAGCGCGACGGATCGCCGAGCACGGCCGGCCCGTCACGAAACATGATCCGCTGGATTTCCGGTTCGAGAGCCATGCGCACATAACCGACATTCTCCTCGACGAAACCCTCCCATCGGGTCGCGGCCCTCGAGGAGATGTCACAGAGCCTCTTCGTCATCTCCGCATCGATCTCGGCCACAACCGCCAGCAACAGGCCTTTCTTGTCGCCGAAATGGTGATAGAGCGCGCCACGGGTGAGACCGGCTTCGGCGGTGAAGTCGTCCATCGACGCTTCCGCATAACCGATGCTGCCAAAGGCCTTGCGGCCGGCAGCCAGAAGCTTCGCCCGCGTCTCGGCAATCATTTCACTGCGAGGTTTGCGCATTTCTTCTCCATTTTCCACATACGACGCGTATATTAGTTGACATACGCGTCGTATGCAATTATCTCATTCACATACGCCACGTATGTATGTGGTGGACACCCTTAGAACAAGGTGCATCCCGATGTCTAATCCATACAGAGAAATTTTCCGGGCTCCAGGCGCAAAAGGCTTTTCCGCCGCCGGTTTCTTCGCCCGCCTTCCCATTGCCATGGCCCCGATCGGCATCGTCGCCATGCTTTCCCAGACTCATGGCGAATATTGGCTGGCCGGCGCCGTCTCGGCAACCTTCGCATTGACCAATGCCGCCCTCTCCCCGCAAATCTCCCGGCTGGTGGACCGCAAGGGGCAGAGCAAGGTCCTCATCCCCGCCACCATCGTCTCGGTCATCGCCTTTGCGGCGCTGATTATCGCGACAAATCAGAGATGGCCCGCCTGGACACTGTTCCTTTCCGCCTTCCTCGCCGCCGCCATGCCGAGCATTCCCGCCATGATGCGCGCCCGCTGGACGGAAATCTTCCGCGACCGGCCGGAGTTGAACACCGCCTTCGCCTTTGAATCCGCCGCCGACGAACTTGTCTACATCTCCGGCGCCTCGCTTTCCGTTGGCCTTGCGGTTTCGCTCTTTCCGGAAGCGGGCATGATGATCAGCACCACCTTCCTGGCGCTTGGCACCTTTGCCTTCCTTCTGCAACGCGCGACCGAGCCCAAGGTGCGGCCGGTTGAAAGCGGCCGCCGGCAGCGTTCGGCCATCTTCCTGCGGCCGGTCCAGATCATCACGCTCGCGCTGATCTTCGTCGGCTCCACTTTCGCCACGGCCGAGGTGAGCGCCGTCGCAATCACCAAGGCGCTTGGTCAACCGGAAGCCGCCAGCCTCGTCATCGGCGTCTATGCCATTGGCTCCTTCGTGGTCGGCCTCATTCTCGGCGCGCTCAACCCCAAAATGCCACTGCAACGGCAATTGCTGATCGCCGTCAGCGTGCTTGCACTCACCGCCCTGCCGCTGCTTGTCGCCAACACCTCGGTAGCACTCCTCGCTTTCGCCGTTTTCCTCAGCGGCGTTGCAATCTCGCCGATTTTCATCACCTCATTCGGCCTGATCGAGCGCCGCGTGCCGGAATCGATGCTGACGGAAGGCGTGACCTGGGTGATGACCGGCATCGGTATCGGCATGGCGCTCGGCGCCTTCGTCTCCGGCTGGGTGATCGACAATTTCGGCCCGGATAACGGTTTCTGGGTGTCCGTCGCCGCAAGCCTTTCGACAGTCGCCATCATCGCGCTCGGGCAGCGCAGCCTCTCCGGAGATCGCATACGGTCCGGCCCGGTAGCTGCAATGCAGCAGCCCGCGGAGTAAGGACAGAGAATCAAGGCCATCCCGGGCGAGAAGCCGCTCGGGATAAACCCGAATTTTCATGGGCTGGAATTGCGCATTCAGCCCATGCGTTCGGACACATATTCTCCGGGAGAGGCGGGAAAGACGACCGTCCTGTTTCCGTTCAGAAAGACCCGGTGATGAATATGGGCGTGGATGGCCCGTGCAAGAACCTGGCTTTCCACATCCCGGCCGAGGCTGACATAATCCATCGCGCTCTGGGCATGGGTAACGCGGATCGTATCCTGCTCGATGATCGGCCCTTCATCGAGATCGGCGGTGACGTAGTGGGCCGTCGCGCCGATCAGCCGCACGCCGCGCTCATAGGCCTGCTTGTAAGGGTTGGCGCCCTTGAAAGACGGCAGGAAGGAATGATGGATGTTGATGATACGGCCTGACATTTCCTGACACAGCCGGTCCGACAGCACCTGCATGTAGCGCGCCAGCACGACGAGCTCCGCTCCGGTATCCTGCACCACCTGCAGGATCGCGGCTTCGGCCTCGGGCTTCCTTTCCGGCGTGACACGAATGTGGTGAAAGGGAATATCCTCATTCACCACCTGCTTCTGATAATCCAGATGATTGGAAATTACGGCGACGATCTCGACAGGCAGCGCACCGATGCGGGAGCGATAGAGCAGATCGTTCAGGCAATGGCCGAAGCGCGAGACCATGATGATGACCTTCGTCTTTCGCGAAAGGTCATGAATATCATAATCCATATCGAAATCGGCCGCGACGGAACCAAACCCGTCAAGCAGTGCATCGCGTCCCGATCCCTGTTCGGAAACGAAGCTCAGCCGCATGAAGAAGCGGCCCGTCTCCTGGTCGGTGAATTGCGAACTGTCGTTGATGTTGCAGCCGGACCGGGCAAGATAACCGGAGACGGTGGCGACGATGCCGCTACGCGCCGGACACGCGACTTTCATGATATAGGTGATCAAATCCTGCTCCCCTGTCTTTGCCGCGCGGACGGATCGCCCGCGCTTTTGCGCCGATTGCCGATGACCGCCGGCCGTTGCCAGGACGGCGATTGAGACTTGCCGAAGCCCGGCAGGGCCGCTTACGAACCGTAGATCGGGAAGGCGTCGCAAAGCGCTGCGACCTGCGCCCGCACGTCGGCCTCGACTGCGGCGTCACCCTCGGCATTCGCCGCCAGCGCATCGATGACACGCAGGATCAGCGCACCGATCTGTTCGAATTCGGCGACGCCAAAGCCGCGCGTGGTGCCGGCGGAGCTGCCGAGCCGGATACCCGAGGTGACGAAGGGCTTTTCCGGATCGTTGGGAATGGCGTTCTTGTTGCAGGTGAGTCCCGCCCGCTCCAGCGCGATTTCGGCGATCTTGCCGGTCACGCCTTTCGGGCGCAGATCGACCAGCACCATATGGCTATCAGTTCCGCCAGAGACGATCCCCAGACCACCCTTTGTCAGCACGGCGGCAAGCGCCTGCGCATTGGCGATGACCTGACCGGCGTAATCCGCAAAGTCCGGGCGCAGCGCCTCGCCGAAAGCCACGGCCTTGGCGGCGATGACATGCATCAGCGGACCGCCCTGATTGCCGGGGAATACCGCCGAATTGAGCTTTTTCGCGAGATCGGCATCGTTGGTGAGGATAACGCCGCCGCGCGGACCGCGCAGGGTCTTGTGGGTGGTGGAGGTGACCACATGGGCGTGCGGCACGGGGTTCGGATATTTGCCGCCGGCGATCAGCCCGGCATAATGGGCCATGTCCACCATCAGATAAGCGCCGACTTCGTCGGCTATTCTGCGGAAGCCGGCGAAATCGATCTGGCGCGGATAGGCCGATGCGCCCGCCACGATAAGCTTTGGTTTCGTCTCCAGCGCCCGTGCCCGCACCTTCTCCATATCGATCAGATGGGTTTCGGCGTCGACCTCATAGGAGACGACATCGAACCATTTGCCGGACATGGTGACCGGCGAACCGTGCGTCAGGTGGCCGCCATGGGCCAGCGAAAGCCCCATGATCCGGTCGCCGGGCTGAAGCAGCGCCAGAAACACCGCCTGATTGGCCTGCGCGCCGGAATGCGGCTGCACATTGGCGAATTCCGCGCCGAAGAGCTGCTTCAGCCGGTCGATGGCGACCGCCTCGACCTTATCGACGAATTCGCAGCCGCCGTAATAACGCTTGCCGGGATAGCCCTCGGCATATTTGTTGGTCAGCACCGAGCCTTGTGCCGCCAGAACATCGGCGGAAACGATGTTTTCCGAAGCGATCAGCTCGATCTGCGTCTTCTGGCGGTCGAGTTCCTCGGCGATGGCGTCGGCGATCACCGTGTCCGAAACGGTATTATGCGACAGTCGGTTGAGCATTGTTTCCTCCTTCGAGATCAGGCGATGTCCGCCGCAAGTTCCTTGCAGCCGGTTTCAAGCAGATGGCCAAGATGCGATACGAAACTGTTCCAGACATCCATGCGGAAACGGTTTTCCGCATCGCGCCAGAGCACCACGCTGACGCCATCGAAAATCGTCCGGCGTCCCTCGCCGACGGCAATCGTGTCGATGTCGCGGGCGCAGCCCAGCGTCAGCAATTCGGCAGCCTGCGGACCTTCGATCAGGAGCGTCACTTCTCGTCCGGAAATATCGACGAGACTATGCGGATGGCCGGCGTAAACGCCTGCGCAGGCGGCGATCAGCCCGTCGACCGCGCTGACAGGTGCAAGCACGGTCCATTCGTCGGGGCCAAGGCGCAGGACTTCGATGTCGCCTGAAGCGGCGCGGAGGCCGATCCGGTCCGGCAGGGTAAGGCCAAGGGCGACGTTGAGCGGGGCGAGATCGCCGCGCGCCCGCAGCGACAGCCGCGCCTGCGCGGCCAGAATGCTGACCCGGGCTGCTTTGCTCTCGGCCAGCGTGCCGGGAACGGGGGAGGAAACGCGCATGTTCATTGTCATCTCCTAGAGCATTTCCAGTAAAGGCGAATTCGCCTTTACGTCCGGAAAATGCGCAAAAACAAAGAGTTATAGCATATCCGGCGAACTTGTGTTCGCCGGATATGCGCTAGTCAAATCTTCAGGCGGGTATTTTCGGGATCCACGAAGACCATTCCGGTGATTTTCGCGGCAATGGTGCGATCCAGCATGGGGATGTAGACGGTCTCGCCCATACGCTCATGACCGCCCTCCACCAGCGCCAACGCGATCGGCTGGCCAACCGCATCCGAATGGTAGGATGATGTAACGTGGCCGACCATTTTCATCGGGATAGGCTGTTTCGCATCGAAGACGATCTGTGCGCCCTCTTCCAGCTTGGAGCGGTCTTCGGTCAGAAGACCGACGAGGTGGCGGCGGCCCTTGGCGACGAGATCGGGGCGGGCAAGGCCGCGCTTGCCGACGAAATCCGGCTTGTTCTTGCCCACGGCCCAGCCCATCGCCGCATCATAGGGCGTAACCGTGCCATCGGTGTCCTGGCCGACGATGATGTAACCCTTTTCGGCGCGCAGCACATGCATGGTTTCCGTGCCGTAAGGCGTGATGCCATATTGCTGGCCGGCCTCCCACAGGATTTCCCAGAGCTTGCGGCCGAGCGGCGCCGGCACATTGACCTCGAAGCCGATCTCGCCGGTGAAGCTGACGCGGAACAACCGCGCCGGCATGCCGGCAACGGTGCATTCCACGCAGGACATGTGCGGGAAAGCCTCTTCCGTCAGTTCGATGCCTTGCACCAGCGGCGCGAGCAGCTTCGCCGCGTTCGGGCCGTTCAGCGCAATGGTCGACCACTGTTCGGTGGTCGAGGTCAGCCAGACATTGAGATCGGGCCATTCGGTCTGGAGGTAATCCTCCATCATGTTCAGCACGCGGGCGGCGCCGCCGGTTGTGGTGGTGACATGGAAACGGTCCTCGGTCATGCGGCCGATGACGCCGTCATCGCGGATGAAGCCATCATCGCCGAGCAGCAGGCCATAACGGCAGCGGCCGGCGGCAAGCTTCGTCCAGGGATTGGTATACATGCGGTTCATGAACTCGACCGCATCGGGACCGACCACCTCGATCTTGCCGAGCGTCGAGGCATCGAAAATGCCAACGCTCTGGCGCACCGCCCGGCATTCACGGCTGACCGCCGCATCCATGTCTTCACCCGGCTTCGGGAAATACCAGGCGCGACGCCATTGCCCGACCGGCTCATAAACCGCGCCGTGCTCCTCGGCCCAACCGTCGATCTGCGTCTTGCGCGTCACTTCGAAATGCGCGCCGCGGTGATAACCCGCAAACGCTCCGAAGGTCGTTGGCGTATAGGGCGGACGGAAGGTGGTCAGTCCCACCTGCGGCTGGCGCTTGCCCAGTGCTTCCGCCGCGATGTTGAGACCGTTGATGTTGGACATCTTGCCCTGATCGGTCGCCATGCCGTTGGTGGTGTAGCGCTTGACATGTTCGATGGAGCGCATGCCCTCACGCACGGCAAGCCGCAGATCCTTGGCGGTCACGTCATTCTGGTAATCCACGAAAGCCTTGGCCTTGCCGGCATCGCGGTCGCTCGGCAGTTCCGTGTGCGAGACGCCGCTGCCGGTACGGTCATGTTCCACCGCATGGCTGGAACTATTGGCGGCCTTGCCGAGTGCGGCGGCGACGTCGCGACCCCGTTCCGCACCGTCCTTCAACGCGGCCTCGATGCCCCACAGCCCTCGCCCGGCCCCGGCAATGACGCAATCCTCGTTAGTGAGGGCAGGAAGGAACGTAGTCCGTTCATCGTCCCAGGCGATCTTGCCCTGCGTATGGGAAAAGAGATGCAGCGACGGCGTCCAGCCGCCCGACATCAGCACCGCATCACAGGCAATCTCCTGTCCCGCACCGACCGACGCGCCATTAACCGCATTGACCCGGACGGACTTGACCCGCAGCCGGCCCGAGGTCGCCGTGACCGTATGCGACAGCTTGACCGGAATGCCGAGCGCGCGCGCTTCGTTCACCAGTTCCTCGCGCACCTTGGCGCGGGTATCGACAATGGCCTGAACACGGGCACCCGCGCCCTGAAGATCGAAGGCGGCATACCAGGCGCTGTCATGGCTCGTCGCCACCACCGGCCGGTTACCGACCTTGACGCCGTAACGGTTGAGATAGGTCTGGGCAGCCCCCGCCAGCATCACGCCCGGACGGTCGTTGCCGTGGAAGACCAGCGGCTTTTCCAGCGCGCCCTGCGCCAGCACCACCTGGCGCGCCCGAACGCGCCACAGGCGCTCGCGCGGCGTATCTTTCGGCACGGTTTCCAGATGGTCGGTCAGCTTTTCGCAAAGGCCGATCATGTTCTGGTGGTAATAGGCAATCGCCGTCGTGCGGGTCATCACCCTGACGCCGCGCTCTTTCAGCGCCTTCAACTCATCCGCCAGCCAGTTCCATGCGGGCTTGCCGTCGATCTTCGCCTGCGGCTCGGACAGAAGCGTACCGCCGGCTTCGGCATTTTCATCGACCAGCACGACCTTCAGACCATCGACCGCCGCCGCACGCGCTGCCGCGAGACCCGCGGGACCGGCGCCGACGATCAGCACATCGCAATGCAGGTTGCGCGAGGCATAGGTGTCGGGGTCCTCCTCCGTCGGCGAAACGCCGAGACCCGCAGCCGCGCGGATGAAGGGCTCGTAGACCTTGTTCCAGAAGCTCTTCGGCCACATGAAGGTCTTGTAATAGAAGCCCGCCGAAAACAGCATATAGGCCATGTCGTTGACCGCGCCGATATCGAATTTCAGGCTCGGATATTTGTTCTGCGAGGTGGTTTCCAGCCCGTTCCAGATTTCCTGCACCGTGGCGCGGGTGTTCGGTTCGAAACGTCCGGCGCCGCGGCGGGTGCCGATCAGCGCATTCGGCTCCTCGGAACCCGCCGCCACCGGGCCGCGCGGGCGGTGGTATTTGAACGAGCGGCCCATCAGATGCACGCCATTGGCGAGAAGTGCGGAGGCGACCGTATCGCCCTTCACACCGCGATAGGTCTTGCCGTCGAAGGTGAAGCTCACGGAGCGGGCGGCATCCACACGGCCACGGCCGGAAACGCGATAAGAGTTCATTTCGACACCTCGGAACTGGCTGGTGCACGGGTCAGGGAAGAAAGTTCAGGACGCGGCTCGCCCGCCCGATAGGTCGTGAGGAAACGGTCGCTCACCGTGTCGCGCACGGCGTTGAAAAAGCGGCCGCAGCCATGCAGGTGCCGCCAGCGCTCGAAATGCGGGCCCTTGACGTTTTCGCGGATGAACAGGAATTCTTCCCATTGCTCATCGGTCTGCGACGAGGGATCGGCGGCGCGGGTAATATGGGCCTGCCCGGCATAGGTGAATTCGGCTTCCGGCAGTGTTTCGTTGCAATACGGGCAGCGGATCAAAAGCATCGTCGTATCCTCAGTGCGCCACGGCTGCGGCGGCGGCCTCGTCGATCAGGCGGCCGGAACGGAAGCGTTCCAGCGTGAAAGGCGCGTTGATCGGGTGCGGTTCGTTTTTGGCGATGGTCCAGGCGAAGGTATGGGCAGCGCCGGGCGTGGCCTTGAAACCGCCGGTACCCCAGCCGCAATTGACGTAAAGGCCGGCAACCGGCGTCTTGCCGAGAATGGCCGAGCGATCCGGCGTCACATCGACGATGCCGCCCCATTTGCGCAGCATCCGCATGCGGTTGAAGATCGGGAAGATCTCGACGATGGCCGCGATGGTATGCTCGATCAGCGGCAGGCCGCCGCGCTGCGAATAGGAGGTATATTGGTCCGTACCTGAACCGATCACCAGCTCGCCCTTGTCGGACTGGCTGATATAGGCGTGAACCGCGTTCGACATGACCACGCAGGGGAAGATCGGCTTGATCGGCTCCGACACCAGCGCTTGCAACGGATAGCTTTCGAGCGGCAGGCGCACGCCGGCCGTGTCCATGACGACCGAGGTGTGGCCGGCGGCGGAAACCGCGACCTTCTTCGCCTTGATGAAGCCCCTCGCCGTCTCGACGCCCGCGACCGAGCCATCGGCATTGCGGCGAATGGCCGTGACCGGGCAGTTCTGGATGATATCGACGCCGCGGGCGGCAGCGCCGCGCGCATAACCCCAGGCGACCGCATCGTGGCGCGCCGTGCCGGCCCGTTCCTGAAGCGCGCCGCCCATGACCGGATAGCGGGCATTCGGCGCAATGCTGAGCGGCGGGCAGTATTCCTTGCATTCTTCCGGGGTGAGCCAGCGATTGTCGACGCCGTTCAAACGGTTGGAATGGATGTGGCGCTTGAAGCTCTGCACGTCATGGACGTTATGCGCCAGCATCAGCACGCCGCGCCTTGAATACATGACGTTGTAGTTCAATTCCTGGCTCAAGTTCTCCCACAGATCGACGGCGTGATCGTAAAGACGGGCGCTCTCGTCATAGAGATAGTTCGAGCGGATGATCGTGGTGTTGCGGCCGGTATTGCCGCCGCCGAGCCAGCCCTTGTCGATGACGGCGACATTGGTGATGCCGTGCTGGCTGGCCAGATAATAGGCAGCGCCCAGACCATGGCCGCCGGCGCCGACGATGACCACGTCATATTCGGCTTTCGGCTGACTGTCGGGCCACTGCTCGTCCCAGTTCTTGTGGCCGGTCAGGGCATTCTGCAAAAGATTGAAAGCATTAAAACGCGTCATGAGCGGACCCGATGGTTGGAAAATCTCGTGTCGCAAAAGCTAGGAGCATTTGCCGCGCCCCGGCTGGACAATCGCGTCTGTTTGCATGAATATTTGCGTCATGACCTCACCCCGCGCCAGAAAACGCCTCAGCGTCGCCTTCCTGCTTGCCGACCGCTTCACGCTGTCGGCCTTCGCGAATTTCGTCGATGTGCTGCGCCTTGCGGCCGATGAGGCGGACCGTTCACGGCCTATCCTGTGCGAATGGTCGGTGCTCTCGGCGACCATGAGCAGCGTGCAGTCGAGCTGCGGCGTGAAGGTGCAGCCGGATACGCGGCTGATGGACGCCGGGCATTACGACTATATCGTCGTTGTCGGCGGTTTGATCAGCGATCACAGCGCCCTGCCGCAGGAGGCGCTGCGCTTCCTGAAAGAACGGGCGGCGGCGGGCGTTCCCATCGTCGGGCTATGCACCGGCGTTTTCATCCTGCACGAGGCCGGCCTGCTCGATGGTTATCGCTGCTGCGTAAGCTGGTTCCACCGTCAGGATTTTCTCGACCGTTTCGATACCGTCCAGATGATCTCCGACCAGATCTTCGTCATCGACCGCGACCGGCTGACCTGTTCCGGTGGCCACGGCGCAGCGCATCTGGCAGCCTTCCTCGTCGAGCGTCATGTCGGCCAGTCCGCCGCCATCAAAAGCCTCAACATCATGATGATCGACAGCGCGCTGAGCGGCGAAAAGCCTCAACCCGGCCAGCAGAGCACGCGCAAGGCCAACGATCCCCTCGTCAAAAAAGCAATCCTGCGGATGCAGCAGAATATCGAGGTGCCGAGAACCGTGCTGGAACTGGCGAATGATCTCGGCCTTGGCCGCCGCAGCCTCGAACGGCGTTTCCTGAACGACCTCAGCGCAACGCCTTCGAAGGTCTATCTCGAGCTTCGACTGGATCGCGCTCTGTCGCTGCTGCGCACGACGCGTGACAGCATCACCCAGATTTCGCTCGCCACCGGTTTTTGCGATGCGCCGCACCTTTCCCGCACGCTACGAGCCGAGCGCGGTTTCACCCCCAGCGAATATCGCAAGACTCAGGCCGGCCACGTCGCAACCGAAGAGGAATTCGCCGTCGGCGTGCTGCTTCCACAATCCTGAACATCCTGCCTCTGTTCTAGGAACCCGCACCCATGAAGGTCACCCGGGTAAGAGCCGTATAGCTGGATTCCGAGGCCATCAGGGCTGCGAAGACGAGCACAAGAACCGGCGGAAGCAGGATGGCGTAGACCAGGACCAGCCGTTCCCAGGCCATGTGCATGAAAATCGCCATGATCAGCCCCGCCTTCAGGATCATGAACAGGATGATGAGAGACCATCTCGGATAGCTCTGAATGCCAAGATAATCGACCATATAGGAGAAGGCGCTGAGGACGAAAAGCAGTCCCCAGACCACCATGTAAAGTCTTATCGGATGCTGCTGTCCCTGTTGTGACTGTTGCTGTGCCATGATGCCATCCTCACTCACCACAGATAGAAGAATGCGAAGATAAAGACCCACACCAGATCCACGAAGTGCCAGTAGAGCCCGGTTATCTCGACGATCTCGTATTGCCCCTTGCGGCTGGTGAAGAACCCCCGCCTTTCTTCATCGAAATCTCCCCGCCACACCTTGCGCGCGACGATGAGAAGAAACAGGACGCCGATGGACACATGGGTGCCGTGAAAGCCCGTGATCATGAAGAAAGCCGAACCGAACTGCGCCGCACCCCACGGGTTTTCCCAGGGGCGAACGCCCTCCGCGATCAGCTTGCTCCATTCGAATGCCTGCATTCCCACGAATGTCGCTCCAAGCGCCGCCGTCGCCACCATCAGCGCTGCGGTTCTGCGACGGTCGCGGCGATAGGCGAAGTTGACGGCCATGGCCATCGTGCCGCTGCTGCTGATGAGAACAAAGGTCATGATGGCAATCAGGATCAGCGGAATGTGCCGGCCGGCAATCGTGAGCGCGAAAACCTCGCTCGGATTGGGCCAGGCCGCGGTGGCCGACATGCGCGCCGCCATATAGGCCAGCAGGAAACAGCCGAAAATGAAGATATCGCTCAGAATGAATATCCACATCATCGCCTTGCCCCAGGAGACGTTCTTGAACGCCCGCTGGTCCGATGACAGATCGGCGGCGGCGCCGCGCAGTCCCGCCGGCCGCAGATGCGGATCACTTACCGGTCTTTCCTCTATGGATGCGGCCATGATCGACACTCCTCAGGTGACCAATTGACGGCAGAGATCGACGAAACTGTTTGCCCAGCCGGCGAAAAGCGCAAAAAGGACCAGCCAGACGGCCAGCATGAAATGCCAGTAGATGGCGCACAGCTCCACACTCAGGCGCATCCTTGCCGACAAGGGCTCGCTCCGGGCACGGATTGCGGTGCGTCCAAGCACGAAGAGCCCGCCCAATATATGCAGGCCGTGCAGGCCGGTGATCATGTAGAAGAAGCTGTTCGATGGGTTATCCGCCAGAACATAGCCTGCGGAGATGAGTTGCCGCCACGCCAGGAATTGACCGGCGACAAAGAAAACAGCCGTCGCAAAGGCTGTCACAAGAGCCGCATTCAGCCTGCCGCGATGATCTGGACGGATTTCAGTTTTCGCCCATTGCAGCGCCAGACTGCTGGCGGAAAGCGCCGCGGTGTTCACCCATAACAGTCTGGGGATCGGGATACCCCACCAGTCGGCGCCGCCCATGCGGCCGAGATAGGCGCTGATGAGCAAGGTGAACAAGGCACCGACAACCGCCAGAAATATCCCAAGTCCGACTTTCGCGATTGTCGCCGACGATCCCTGCATCTGCGGCGCATCACCTGCCAGACCGACTTCCAGCCAGGGCTTCGAGGCCAGCCGCTGCCGCGCCATCCACCAGCCGATGATGCCGGCGATCCCGGCCATGAAGACGAGGATGGCGCTCATGACACAGCTCTTTCGGAAGGCCCGGCCGCAGCCGGCTGGTTTTGCGGCAGGAAGTCCTCAGCCGCGCCGGGCACGCTGTAATCATATGGCCAGCGATAAACGACCGGCAGTTCCTTGCCCCAGTTGCCATGAACCGGCGGGGTCTGCGGCGTCTGCCACTCCAGTGTCGTGGCCCGCCACGGATTGCCGACCGCCTTTTTGCCCCAGCGCAGGCTCCACTCGAGATTGAACACGAATAGCAGTTGAGCCGCACCGACGATGAGCGCGGCCATGGTGATGAATATGTTCAACGTGTGCGCCGAATCTGGAATGAAGGCGGTTTCGCCCAGCTCATAATAGCGGCGCGGCACACCCATCAGCCCGAGATAATGCATCGGGAAGAAGATGGCATAGGCACCGAGAAAGGTGATCCAGAAATGGACGTGCCCCATCGCCTCGTTCAGCATCCGGCCCGTGACTTTCGGATACCAGTGGTGAATCGCACCGAAGATCACCATGATCGGCGCGACCCCCATCACCATATGAAAATGGGCGACCACAAACATCGTATCCGAAAGCGGCACATCGACGACGACATTACCGAGGAAGAGACCCGTCAATCCGCCATTGATGAATGTGACGATGAAGGCGAGCGCAAACAGCATCGGCAGGGTGAGATGGATATCGCCGCGCCAGAGCGTCAGCACCCAGTTATAGACCTTGATCGCCGTCGGCACGGCGATGATCAGCGTCGTGGTTGCGAAAAAGAACCCGAAATTCGGGTTCATGCCGCTGACATACATATGATGCGCCCAGACGACGAAGCTCAGCGCCGCGATGATGACGATCGCCCAGACCATCATGCGGTAGCCGAAGATATTCTTGCGCGCATGGGTGCTGATCAGATCCGAGACGATGCCGAAGGCGGGAAGTGCGACGATATAGACTTCCGGATGGCCGAAGAACCAGAACAGGTGCTGGAACAGGATGGGACTGCCGCCATCCTGCTTCAATTGTTCGCCCATCTCCACGATGGCCGGCATGAAGAAGCTCGTGCCGAGCAGCCGGTCGAACAGCATCATGACCGCGGCGACGAAGAGCGCCGGGAAAGCGAGCAGCGCCATGGCCGTCGCCGTGAATATGCCCCATATCGTCAGTGGCATGCGCATCAGCGTCATGCCCCGCGTGCGTCCCTGCAACACGGTGACGACGTAATTCAGCCCGCCCAAAGTAAAGCCGATGATGAACAGGATCAGCGATGACAGCATCAGGATGATGCCCCAGTCGCGCCCGCCCGGCGTTCCAGAAAGAAGCGCCTGCGGCGGATAGAGCGTCCAGCCTGCGCCCGTCGGCCCGCCGGGTGCGAAGAAACCGGCCACCAGCACAAGGACGGCGGAGAGGTAGAGCCAGTAGCTTAGCATATTGGCATAGGGAAACACCATGTCGCGCGCGCCGAGCATCAGCGGGATCAGGTAGTTGCCGAAACCGCCGAGAAACAATGCAGTCAGCAGGTAAATCACCATGATCATACCATGCATGGTGATGAACTGATAATAATGTTCCGCATCGATGAAGGAGAAATAGCCGGGAAAAGCGAGCTGCAGCCGCATCAGCCAGGAAAGCACCAGCGCCACCATGCCTATTGCGATGGCTGTCAGGAAATATTGAATGGCAATGATCTTGGCATCCTGGCTGAAGACATATTTCGTCCACCAGTTTTTCGGGTGATAAAGCTCGACGTCCTCGACTTCAGCGGGCTGAATGACCTGCCCGGCGCCGGATCCAATCTCGACCATGTTCCATCCTCCCTGTTCCCCCGATGCGGCCTTCCCTTCCAATCTGCACGGCGCTCATCTGGCCACCGACGTTTCCGCCGAAGCCAGCAGTTTCGAGAAAGTCGGCTGCTGCTGCAGCCAGGCCTGATAATCGGTCTCGGTATCGACGACGACGGTACCGCGCATCTGCGGATGGCCCACACCGCACAGTTCCGCGCAGAGAACCTCGAAAGTTCCCGTCCGGGTCGGCGTGAACCAGTAATAGGTGACCGAGCCGGGGATCATGTCCATCTTGGCCCGGAACTCCGGCACGTAGAAATCATGCACGACATCGACCGCGCGCAGCAGCATTTTAACCGGCCTGCCGGCGGGCAGATGCAACTCGCCGCCTTCAACGATGACATCGTCCATTCCGGCGGGGTCATTTCTGTTCAGGCCGAGCGGATTGCCGGGTCCAATAGCGCGCGTATCCGCCCGCCCGAGCCGTCCGTCCGCTCCCGGCAGCCGGAAACTCCATTGCCATTGCTGACCGACGACTTCCACTTCGCTTGCACCGTCCGGTACGGTTACGAACTGGTTCCATACGAAGAGGCCCGGCAGAAGCATTGCAGCCACCCCAACCCCGGTTCCGCCCGCCAGCCACCATTCCAGGCGCTTGTTTTCGGGCTCGTATGCCGCCCGGTTTCCGGCGCGGTGCCGGAAGCGGAACACGCAATAGGCGACGAACAGCACAACGGCCGAGAAAACGAAGCCGGTGATCCAGAAAGTGATGATGATCGTATTGTCGATATAGCTCCAGTTCGAGGCTATCGGCGTCCACCACCACGGGCTTAGCAGGTGGAATACGATCGATCCCACCACCAGCAGAACGAGAATCACAACGACAGCCATCGTCTCCTCCCGTTACCCGGCCACGAATACTTCTACAACTCCATCGCGAGGTATATTAGAATTATCTCATAAATTGATCGGGCGAGCAATTATGGTAGCGCCTGCGGCAGGGTCCCCTTCCTGTACTACGGCCTCAATCAGGAAGGCACTCGCGGAAAGCAGACAGATCGGAAGAAACGATACCACATGGCATCCCCGCACTCTCCATGGTCATCCCAACCGCTGCGGCTTCCTCAGCGGGGCCGCAACGGCAGTAAGGATGATCTACGGATAGATTTCCTCTATGAATTCAGGGCGTACGGCGTGGATAATCGGACACGATCATTTTCCGATAGAGGTGCCAGGTCGCGTGGCCGAGGATGGGCATGACGACCGCGAGGCCGATAAATACCGGGATCGTGCCGACGACGAGCAAGGCCGCGACGATCAATCCCCAAAGCGCCACCGGAACCGGGTTGGCAAGCGTGGCGCGGATGCTCGCATCCACCGCCGCGACTGCGCCGACATCCCGGTCGAGCAGCAACGGGAACGCCACCACCGTTGTCGCCAGCACGACGACCGCAAAAACGAAACCGGCCAGATTGCCCCAGACGATGAGGGAGAGACCTTGCGAGGTCGTCAATACGTCCGACAGAAAGGTGGAGAGCGAGACCGGACCGGTCGCATCGAAAGTCGCAGTGTAGATGCTCTGCGCAACAATCAACCAGACGACGAAAAGCACGAAAAGCATGACGGCGACCGCGATGATCGACGGCAGGGCCGGAGAGTGCCGAACCTCCAGTGCGTGCCGCCACGAGCTATCCAACCCCTGCTCGCGTCGTCGACTGATTTCATAAAGCCCGATGGCCGCGATCGGACCAATCAGTGCAAAACCCGACATCAGCGGATAAATAACCGGCAGCAGATTGGCGCCGGAACTCCACATCACCAGAAAAACGCCGGCGATCGGATACATAAGACAGAGAAAAACATAGTGGGACGGCTTTTCTTTAAAGTCCTCAAGTCCCAGCTTCAACGCATCCACAATATCCGGGATGCCAATCTTGCGGACTTCCGGGCGGGCAAATTCGCCACTCGCACCGGCCATGACATGGAATGCCGTCATAGCACTTCTCCTCCTGCGCCATGATCCGGCTGGCGGTACAGGAACGCTCGGTGACTTCTATCGACGCGTCAAACCGCAACCGGCTGTTTTGTAATTTATCAAATTCTGTCGCCTTTGTCGCCTGTTCTTTAAATTGGAGAAATCAGACGCCCGCTGCCGGCACGGTCGGCAGAACCGCACTCGTGCAGGTTTTGGATCGTTGCCAGCTCCGTGCACTGTCTATGGCGCGTGCGAAGCGGGCATGGTCTTCGGCATCGACCGATCCGTCGGGCGCGAATATCTCGGCATCGCCTCGCAGGGCCGCGACATCGACGCCGCACAGTTCCGCCAGACCGAGCGCCGTCAGCTCGCGCATGGCGGGCACGCAAATGGTTCGGCCGCTGGCGGCGGCCAGAAAGCGGGCGAAATAACGGCTGTTCGACAAGCCGCCATCGATGGAGATCGTGTCGCCTATGGGGGCGACGGCCGATGCCGCCTCGATCAACCGTGCCGTCAGCAGGGCAATGCCTTCCAGCACGGCACGCACCATGTCACGCCGCTCGGTCGCGTGGTCCATGCCGATGAACAAAGGCACCGCCTGCCTGTCCCAATAGGGCGCGGCAAGGCCCGAAAGGGCGGGCACGAAGACAAGGCCGCGGCGAATGGCCGATGGTCCCTCGAAACCGTCGAGTTCGGCATTTTCAGCATAGAGGCCGATCTTTTTCGCCCATTCGAGCGCCGCGCCGGCATCATAGATCCCGCCTTCGATGGCGAAAACCACAGGCGCCCCCTGCATTTGCCAGCCAATGGTCGGCAGAAGCTCTCCCGTCAACGGCCGCCCGTGACCGGCAACGGCGAGTAGAAAGGCCCCGGTTCCGAAGGTTGTCTTGCAATCGCCGGCTTTGCGGCAGCCATGCCCATAAAGCGCTGCCTGCTGATCGACGATGGAAACGCGGATGGGCGTTCCGTCAACCGCGCCGAAGCCACCATCGACAGGGCCGATTGTGGGCAGGCAATCCAGCGGCACGCCGTGAAGCGCGCAGAGTTCCGGGCTCCAGTCTCCGGTTGAAAGATCGAGCAGACCCGTGCGCGACGCCGTTGCAAGGTCGGTGCGGAAACAGCCCGTCAGCCGGTCCAGAAAAAAAGCATCGGTGGTGCCCAGCCGCAAACGGCCTGCCGCGCGTGCCTGTGCCACTGCCGGATTGTGCCTGACCAGCCAGGCCAGTTTGCTGGCCGAAAAATAGGGATCTAACGGCAGCCCGCAAATCTCTTTCGAACGATCCGTTGCCGAAGGCGGCAGGGCGGAGAGCGCTTCGGCGGTGCGGGCATCCTGCCAGACGATGACCGGCGACAGCGCCTCGCCGCTCACGGCATCCCACGCCAGGCAACTCTCGCCCTGATTGGCGATGGCGATGGCATCCACCGGCCCGGCGGCAGCCAGCACTGCGCGGATGTTGCCCAGCAGTTCTTCCGGATCATGTTCCACATGGCCGGCGGCCGGATAAAATTGTGCGTGACGCCGGCTGGCCACGACCTCCGCCGTGCCGCCATCGCTCACCACAAGGCACCGGGTCGATGTCGTTCCCTGATCGATTGCGGCAATGCGCATCAATTGGCCTCCTGAAAGTGAAAAGCAATCTGCCCCGCTTCAAACGCAGCGCCGGGAATGGGCACCAGCACACGGCGTTCAGGACGCCAACGGCCGGTCTTGCTCCACACGTCCGTTCCGTCGAGATGAAGCGAAAGCCGGCCTTGAATACGTCTGGTGAAACGAAGCTGAAAATCGCGAAATGCGGGTCTGTCGAGCCCACCCGGCCGCAACATGGCGGGAACCGCCAGCTTGAGCGGATCGGCGAAGGTGACGGGCACCCCCGGTGCGCCGCATGGTTCCCGGGCGAGATCGTCAGCCA
Organism: Agrobacterium sp. ST15.13.015; assembly: GCF_027871645.1. Classification (NCBI taxonomy): domain Bacteria; kingdom Pseudomonadati; phylum Pseudomonadota; class Alphaproteobacteria; order Hyphomicrobiales; family Rhizobiaceae; genus Agrobacterium; species Agrobacterium sp. ST15.13.015. Next base: position 63,653 of record NZ_JAQAHF010000015.1, on the reverse strand, counting down.
CCGCCGCGCCAACCCGACGGCCTTCGCGAAACGCCCAGCCGCCCGTTTCCACGGCTCGCAAGACATTCCCGCCGGCGAAGAATATCGGGTTGGGCATCCGTCCGTCCTGATCGATCAGCGGCCCGGCGCTGCCTGCCGCAACATCCACGGGGGATGCATTGAGAAGCGCTGCCTCCGGCGTGAACCGCCCGGTGAGCAGAACACCGTCGCATTGAACCGTCAGGATGCGACCGTCCGCCAGACGGATATCGGCTTCTTCGACCCGGCCGCATCCGCGAATATCCGTGAGTACCGCGCCACAATGAAAGGGCACCCCGGCCAGTCGCGGAAACCAATGGAAAGGCGACCGCGCCAGCGGATGCGGTTCCGGCTCGATCATCGCCACAGGCCGGGCGCGATGCGTCAGGCAGGTTAGAAGCGCGGAAAAGGAAACCAGTTCCGAACCGACGATGAGCGGCCGACGAAAGGGCATGATGCCGTGAAAGGCGACATAGGATTGCAGCGTGCCGGTGGTGACCACACCCACCGGCCGGTCGCCGGGCAGAAGACGCGCGGAGCGTGGTTTTTCCCGAGCGCCGGTGGCAAGCACGATACGCCGGGCCTTCAGCGTCTCGACGCCGCGCGCCGACGTCACCAGCAGCGCGCCATCCTGCCCGAGTTCCACCACGGAATGACCGGTGCGGATATCGACACCCGCATCCTGCGCCTGCCGCTGCAGGCGTTGCGCATAGGCCGGGCCGAAATAGACGCGTCCGAACTCACGCATGCCGAAGGGCGAATGCAGGCAATGCCGGGTTGCGCCACCAAGGGCCGGCTCACGCTCGAGGATCATCACGCGGGCGATACCGCGCGCTTTCAGCTCCAGCGCCGCCGCCACGCCCGCCGGGCCGCCGCCGACCACGATGACATCCGCACTCATCGGTCGCCTCCCTCGTGAACGGCAAGCGGGATCGCCAGGCGGTCGCCCGTCATCGCGGCCAGCCGCGCGTTGCAATAAAAGCCTTGGCAGCGGCCCATGCCGGCGCGGGTGCGGCGCCGCAGCCCACCGAAATCGCCCGGCGGCACCGGGCTTAAAAAGGTCGCCTCAATCTCGCGACGGGTGACGAGTTCGCAATGACAGACGATTTCGCCGTGATCGGCACGCTGCCAGTCCCGCTCGCAGGTTTCCGTCAGGTTGGGCATCGTCACGTCGGGAACTGAGGGCGGTGAGACAAAATGCGTGCCGAAACCTTCGTGAAGCTTCAGCGCATGTTGCGCCAGACCGAGTGCGGCGCTGAGGCCCGTGGAGCGAACGCCGCCGAGCGTGATCGCCCGCCGGTCCGGCCGGGCGGAAATGCGGTAATGCTTCTTTTCAGACGCCGGTCGCAGACCGGCATAAACGGCGGTTACGGAAACGGAAGCAAGCGCCGGAACGATCTCCGCGCCGCGTTCCAGCAGTGCTTCCAGCGTCGCCGTCTCGACCGTCGCGCGCTCCCGGTCTTCCTGCTCTTCCGCCGTCGGGCCGACGAGAACATTACCGAAAGCGCTGGGGCACACGACGATGCCCTTGGTGATTTCGGTCGGAACGGGCAGGACGATGCGCGGCACATGCCGGCGGGCAGCCTTGTCCAGCACCACGAACTGCCCCTTGCGGGGCTTGATGGCGAAGTCCGGCGAAAGCCCCAGACGCGCGTCGACAATATCGCCGAACAGCCCGGCGGCATTGACAATGCTTGCGGCAAGGATAACGCCGGCCGTCGTCTCGATCCGCCACGCGCCGTCGAACGCACCGGACAGGACTTCCGCGTTGCGCACCAGCTGCGCGCCGAGCGCCACCGCCTGCGTAAGATAGCCAAGCGGTGCGGACCAAGGATCGATGATATGTTCACCCGGAACGTCGAGCGCGGCGACAAGGCGGTCGGACAGGCCCGGCATGGTTTCGCGAGCCTGCCCCGCTGTGAGAAGCTCAAGCCCGGCAATGCCGTTGCGCCGCCCCTGATCGGCAATCGCCTGCAGTTTTTCCGCCTCGTCCGGGTTCCAGGCGCAGACCAGCGCGCCTGTTTCGACGAGGCTGAGGCCCATCTGCGCATGAATGGAGAGATATTCCTCCCGGCCGGCCTTCACCAGTTCCAATTCCAGACTGCCTTCTGGCGCATCGAAACCGGTATGGAGGATGGCGCTATTGGCCTTGGAGGCGCCGGAGAGGATATCGGGGCCTTTTTCGATGACCACCACCTTCGCACCGGCCAGCGCGAAACGGCGGGCGACCGCGCAACCGACCACACCGGCGCCGATGACGGCGACATCAAATTCCGTGGAGGGGGTTTCAGCCATGGCCTTCCCTTTGCCTTCGTCTTTCAAAGCGAAATCAGCAGGCGCGACGGATCGCGCCGATGCAGCAGCAGCGTTCATAAACGGGAGTGAAATTCGCGCCTGTGCCAGTAGGGGCAGCCAGCGCCAGCCGGCAGCCCCACGACTTTATTTCACGAAAGTTTTGGTCAAGCCCGCCGTGCGGTCGACGATGAGGACGACGGCAAGGGTGAGCACGATCAAGAGAACGGAAATGGCCGCAACGAGCGGATCGGCCTGCGTTTCCACATGCTGATACATGGCGACGGGAAGCGTGGTGATGCGCGGGCCGGTGAGGAACAGCGAAATTACCGCTTCATCGAACGACACCAGAAAGGAAAGTGCCGCCGTCGCCACGACACCCGGCGCGATCATCGGCATGGTCACGCGTCGGAAGACCGTGAGCGGCGATGCCCCGAGTGTCGAAGCAGCCTCCTCGAAAATCAGCGGCAGGCCGGCAAGCGAGGTGGTGAGAACACGCAGCGCATAGGGCAGCACGATGATGAGATGGGCGATCACCAGACCGGTGAAGGTGCCTAGCAGGCCGGCACCGGCAAAGACGATCAGGATCGCGAGGCCGAGAACGATGGTCGGCAGCAGCAGCGGCGCGGTGAAGAAGGCGAGAAGCGCGTCCGCGCCGATGACCCGCATGCGAACGATGGCATAGGAGGCCGGCAGGGCGATCAGCATGGACAGCACGGTGACGATGATGGCGAGAAGGGTGCTGGTGCCCAGCGCTCCCATCATCTTCGAATTATGCATGAGATCGACATACCAGCGCAGGCTCCAGCCGGAGGGAGGAAAGGTCATGTAGCTATCGGCTGAAAATGAGATCGGCACGACGAGAACCACGGGTGCCAGCAGGAAAAGGAACATGATGAAGGCGACGATTTTCAGCGCCAGCGGAGCGGGACGTTCTTCCATCTTCGATCTCCTTTAAAGAATGGCCCGCAGAAGCCGGGAATAGAGCACCAGGGCAGCGCCGAAAATCACGAGGATGATCATCGACAGCGTCGCGGCGAGCGGCCAGTTGAGCGTCACGATGGCCTGATCGTAGATTTCCGTCGCGAGAAGGAAGACGCGCCCGCCGCCAAGCAGCTTGGGGGTGATGAACGAACTGACGGCGAGAACGAAGGAAAGCAGGCAACCAAGCGCGACGCCGGGCATGGTGAGCGGCACGATGATCCGCCAGAATACCTTCCATGGCGATGCGCCGAGCGTTTCCGCCGCCTCTTCGACACGCGGATCGAGCCTGCCGAAACCGGCAAGCAGCGCCAGGATCATATAGGGCATCAGGATTTCCGTGAGACCGATGACGACGCCGACCTTGTTGAACAGCAACCGCACGCCGCTTTCGGCACCGAGCGCTAAGAGGATGTTGTTGATGAGGCCGTCATCGGCAAGGATCGCGATCCAGCCATAGGTGCGCACCACGGCCGATGTGAGCAACGGCGAAATGACGAGCACCAGCAGCAGCGTCTTCCAGCGGCCCTGCGCCCGGTGAAGATAAAGCGCGATGGGATAGGAGGCGATGAGTGTGAGAACCGTGATCAGAAGACTGGTCAGGATGCTCTGGCCGATCAGTTCAATATAAAAACCGTCGGTCAGGGTGGACGACCAGTTGTCGAGCGTGTGGGCTTCGCCAAGACCGCCGCCGCCAAGGCTTTCACGGAAGGAAAGCAGGAGCAGGTTGAAGACGGGCATGACGAAGGCCAGCCCATTGACCGCAATGATCGGCCCGAGAAGAAGCGTTGCGAGAAACACCATGGAGGATGTGCGGCTGCCGGGAGCCGTGATCATGACCGCCGCTGTCATTGGCCTGCTCCGAAGACCAGCGTGTCCTCCACCCGCCAGACTAGGCTGACCGCGCTGCCCGCCGCCACAGGTGTTTCCCCGCCGGAAGTCGCGCGCTCCACCGACAATGTCTGTCCGCCCGCGGCGATCTCGTAGTGAAGGATATCGCCCGCATAATAGACATCGCGAACCTCACCGGCGATGCGATTGACCGGCGCCCCCTCGAAATCGGGTGCGGCGTCACCGGCAACCGTCATGGCCATACGGTGCGGCCGTACCATAAGGTCGATCTTGCCACTGTGCGAGCCGGGCGCACGCAACACCGCATCCCCGACCGTGATGTGATCGCCGACCGCGTTTCCGACCAGCCTGTTGGTGCGGCCGACGAAAGAGGCGACGAAAGCCGTTGCCGGGCGCTCGTAAAGATCATGCGGCGTACCGAGCTGTTCCAGACGCCCGCCATTGAGCACGGCAACCTTGTCGCACATGCTGAGCGCCTCCACCTGATCATGGGTGACGAAGATGGAGGTGATGCCGAGCTGTTTCTGGATGCGGCGGATTTCAGAGCGCATCTCGTCGCGCAGCTTGGCGTCGAGATTGGAAAGAGGTTCGTCAAACAAAAGGATGGAGGGCTGGATGACCAGTGCACGCGCCAGTGCGACGCGCTGCTGCTGGCCGCCGGAAAGCTGGGCGGGCCGGCGATCCTCGCGCCCTTCCAGCCGCACCATGGCAATCGCTTCGCGTGCACGCCGTTCCGCTTCGGCAGCCGGTACCTTGCGCATTTCAAGACCGAACATGACGTTCTTGAGAACCGTCATATGCGGGAAAAGCGCGTAACTCTGAAAAACGAGGCCGATATCGCGCTTGTAGGGAGCAAGCTGGGTCACATCCTTGCCGTCGATCAGGATCGAACCCGACGTCACGGGGGCAAGGCCGGCAATCATGCGCAGCGATGTCGACTTGCCGCAGCCGGATGGACCGAGGAAGGCAACCAGTTCGCCCTTGGGAATCTCGAGATTGAGATTATCCACGGCGACCATGGTTTCGTAGCGCTTGGTCAATGAACGAATCGAGAGAAATCCTGGCTGCATGATGTCTGAAGTTCCCATTCTGGCTTTTTGCCTTTCTCCAGAACATGTCCCATCCCGGCGGGGTCGCGGACATGCCCTGTCCCTTGATCTATGCAATCGCGGCGGAAATTCACCTGCACTCTGCGCGGCGCTTTCCCCAAGCAGGCCTTCGGGCCACCCACCCCTCCATCGATCCCAACACCGACGGAGGAAATGAGCCGGGGCCTATGCCGTTTCCGCATCCGCCCGAAGGGGATGCGGAAGACTTGCCATTTTTCACGACAGAGACGCGAAAGCCTTAGCGGCTGAGCGGGATGACCTTGCGGCGCCAGTCCTGCGTGATCTGGTCACGAACCTTCGAGAGGCCGATCCAGTCGACCGGGATAACCTTGTCCATCGCCTTGACGACCGTGCGATCGCTGACATCGGGAGCCACCGTGGCCTTGGCGTTGGTCGGCGCATAATACATGGCGGCGGTGAAGGCGGCCTGGGCTTCCGGGCTCAGCGCGTAATCGATGAACTTGCGGGCCGCCTCGGACGACGGGCCGCCCTTGACGAGATTGAGCGTATTGATCTGCAGGATCGTGCCTTCCTTCGGAAGAACGACCTTCATCTTGCCCTTGGAACCATCGGCATTCACCTGGCTGCGGGCATTCCAGCCCACGCCCAGCGACACCTGGCCGTTGACGACAGTTGGATAGACTTCCGGCTTCGGTTCCCAGGTCTGGACGTTCGGCGCGACTTCAGCCATGGCATTGATGCCGGCGTCGATATTCTTGATGAAGTCGGTGCCGCCATTCATGTGGTCCATGATGATGGTCGTACCGATACCGACGATGTCAGGAGCGCTCAGCATGGCGATCTTGCCCTTGAAGGCGCTGTCTTTCAGGGCATTCCAGCTATCCGGTGCGGTCTTGATTGCATCGGTATTGTAGATGAGAACGAGGTTGTCGAAGGTCACGCCGACACCGGCGACGCCTTCGAAGCGGGCGTTCGGATAGAGGTCGGCAACGTTCTTGGTAACGCTTTCATCGACCTTGTCGAACAGACCTTCATCCGTGCCGGTCTTGGCGACGGAGACGTCCATCAGCGCGATATCGGATTGCGGAGCAGCTTTCTGGGCGCGCAGCGAGCCGAGCATGGCGGCGGAACCCTGCTGCGGGAAATAGTCTACCTTGATATCCGGGTTGGCGGCCATGAAAGGCTCGATGACGGCCTTGGTGTAACGCTCCTGGAAAAGGCCGCTATAGCCGAGGAACGTCACGGTCTGCTGGGCGTGCGCCGGCAGGGCCGCCGCGCCAAGCATGAGAATCCCACTCAGAAGTATCGATTTCTTCATTGTCCTGTTCTCCTCTATTGTTATTGGGAGTGGCGAACGGATCCGCCACCCGAAAGATTGTGTCAGGCGCTGAGCTTCGCCTGGACGAATTTGTTGGCGCCGGAAATATCCGGCAGCTTCTCGCCGTTGCGCAGGCGTTCCAGAAGCACGATCTCGGCTTCCTGCATGCCGATGGCGCGTTCCGCCATGGCACGGGCCTGGCTCGGATGAAGGGCGACAACGCCGCTTTCATCGCACAGGATCGCATCGCCCGGATTGATCATCTGGCCACCGACGCTGATCGGAACGTTGATCGCGCCTTCCAGACCAAGGATCTTGGTGGTGATCGGCGACGGGCCGCGGCACCACATTGGCATGTCTACCTTGGTAAATTCCGAGAAATCGGTCGCCGGGCCATCGACGACACCGGCTTTGACGCCGGCCATCTTCATGGTGTTGGTGATGACGCCGCCCCAGCAGGCGTGACGCGTATCACCACAACGGTCGATGAGAACGATATCGCCCGGACGCACGAGTTGCGTCAGGTAGTGGAGCATGGTCGAATCCGCATTCGGGATGCGCAGCGTGACGGCGGTGCCCGCCACGCGCTTGCCCGGAAGAACGGCCCGGATTTCAGGATCGACGAAACCGGAATGAAGCACATGTCCGATCGTTGCGACTTCGACCTTTTCAAGAAGCTCGATGATGTCGGCGCCGATCTGTTCCGGCATGGGGTTGACGATAAACATTGGGTCTTTCTCCGATCAGAGAACGTGGTGGTTCGCCACCGGCACGTTGGCGCGCACCTTGGCCGAATAGTCGAAGTCGAGAGCGGCGCCAGCAGTTCCGACGGTGTCGGAGCATTGCGCGACGATGTGACCCCACGGATCGATGACCATGGAATGACCCCAGCAGGCCTTCTTGCCGCCCGCATGGGTGCCGATCTGGCCGACAGCGAGGAAATAGGTCTGGGTTTCGACGGCGCGGGCGCGAGCCAGCACTTCCCAATGGTCCTTGCCGGTCATCAGCGTGAAAGCGGCCGGCAGAACGATGACATCTGCACCCTTGTCCCGCAGGGCACGGAACAGTTCCGGGAATCGGATGTCGTAGCAGATGCCGCAGCCGACCGTCCTGTCGCCAACCTTGTAGGTCACGACCTCTTCGCCACGGGCAACGGAATCGGATTCGCGGTAGCTGATGCCGTTCGGCGTATCGACGTCGAACAGGTGAATTTTACGGTAACGGGCGATCTGTTTGCCGTCCGGGCCGAAAACGAGCGTCGAATTGTAAAAGCGGTTGCCTTCCTTCTCGACGATGGAACCGGCATGCAGCGTGATCGCGTGCTTTCTGGCCAGATCCGAAAGCAGCGAGTAAATCTCGCCGCCGGGGAATTGTAGATGCGGCTATCGGACAGTCCGTGGGAATCGAGAAGCGCCCGCAACGCCTGATGCGGCTGTGAGCCGGTCGAGAAGGTAAGCAGCGGAAAATGCGCTATATCTTCAAGCGTCACACCGGTTTCCGGCAGCGGCAGCTCGACGGCGCCGACCCAACAGGATTCGAAGGTGCAGAGCGGTGAGTTATAGATATCCGCAGCCATGATCGGCCCCATGATGAAACCGACATCCACCTCGCCGTTCTGAATGCGCTGCGAGAGTTTCAGGCTGGTATCGATGGTCAGATCGAGGCTGACACCGGGATATTGTTCGTTCACTCGGCGGATGAGCAGCGGCAGCCAGGCATAAACGATCGTATCGGCGGCACCGATCCGCACCGTACCCCTCAGCGCCTCGCGGTTACTGACGATCTGCCGGAACTCGCCGGTGAGGTTGACGATCTTTTCGGCATGTTGCAGCGCCAGACGACCGGCGGGCGTCAGGTTGACGCAGCGCACATCGCGCGTGAACAGCACGACACCAAGCTCCCGCTCCAAAGCGGCGATCCGGTTGGATACCGATGCTTGCGTTGTGTGCAAACGTTCCGCGGCTGCCGAAAAGCTGCTCAATCGGGCAGCCCAGAGAAAAGTTTCGAGGAATCGCGTATTCATGGGCTCAATCTTCTCGCATGGCTCCGCGATCCAGCTCCAAGTCTCTGGCTTCGTCTTGCCCTTGGCCTTTGTGGTTCAAGGGGCAGTATGTCCGATGCGCGCGCCCATAGGCAAGCGATCAAAGCCGGCGCCTCCCTTTCTGAAGTGATTGCGCCGGCCTCCCTGAATGGAGGCATTGGATGGGGATCAGCGTGCCGTGATCTTTTCCTGCAAGAGCCGGATGGCGAGATGCTGGATCAGAATGATCGTCTTGGCATCGCGAATATCGCCGCGGCCGATCATCCGCATCGCCTCGGGCAAGGCGATTTCCAGCACGTCGATGTCTTCGCCCTCGTCCGCTGAACCGCCACCTGCCCAGACCTTATGTTTCTCGGCATATTCGCCGTAGAAAAAGGCGAGATATTCCGTGACCGATCCGGGGCTCATATAGATATCGAACAGATGCGTAAGTTCGGAAACCTCATAACCGGTTTCCTCGATCAGCTCCGCACGCATGCGCGTCGCCGGGTCAGCGCCTTCCAGCAGCCCCGCCGGTGTCTCGATCAGCGATTCCAGACCGCCATTCAAAAGTACCGGCAACCGGAACTGGCGGGTCAGCAGCACATTGTCGCTTGCCGGATTGTACAAAAGGCATGTCGCGCCGTTGCCGCGATCATATGCCTCCCGGGTCTGCCGTTGCCAGCTTCCGTCCCTCAGCTGAAGTTCATACTCATACTTGGTCAGCCGTCCCCAATCATCCGCCAATACGCGTTCGGAAATGGGGCGGTAAACACTGCTAGTCATCAAATTCACCTCGTTTTCGTCTGTCTTTTCAAAGGCCATGCAACTGGCCTTCGACATGCGTGCGCGTTTCGCCGCCAACCCATATCTGGCCGGCATCGTCGCGGGTCAGATAAATGCGGCCGTGGCGGCCAAGGTACGTTCCCTGCGCCGCGACATAGTCTTCGTCAACCACACCCTTCGCGAAAAGCCATTGCGCCGGCACTATCTTGCCACCACATTGTGCGCCGTTTCGGGCTGAAGATATTTAGCCCGAACGCGATGGAATTCATAAGCCGCATCGTCGGACACGGCCTTGGCCGCCAGCCACGCATGGTGATGCCGCTGGGCGGTAATGACGACGGCGCAACACATTCCGCCGGACTGCTGCGCGGGCGGGAAACCACCGTTTTGAAACTTCTCTCCGAAGGCCGCAGCAACAAGGAAATGGCCCGCGATCTCGGCCTTTCGGAAGCGACCGTGAAATTCCACCTGAAGAACATCTACGCGAAGCTTGGCGTCAGCCGGCGTGGCATGACCGTTTCCGTCAGCAAACATCTCAAGCTGACCGACCGCGAATGATGCCGACATCGATATGCGATGTCGGCCGGTTCCCATGAGGTTGTTACACTGGACTACACTTGAACCAGGTTGAGGCAAATGACGGTCCTGTCATCGCTGAATTCCGCCGTTGTCGAGCCTTTGACGGACGGATACTCACGCAGCTTGTGAAAATCCGCCGCCTCGACACGCGCGAATTCCGCTTCCCAGGCCGTAACATCCGTCCCCGCCGGCAGGGACAAATAGCCGTCGGAGAATATTTCAACACTCGAGAGCCCGTCTTTGGCGATGCGGACGTCAACCGTCCCCTCCTGCATGACGGTTCCGCCATTCACCGAGGCGTAACCCAGTACATGCCCATGCCGGTTTGCGAATTGCGGCTGGACACGGATTCCACCCATCAGGAATTCCTCGACCGTTTCAATCTCGTTCTCAAGGCCGCTCATCCCGGCCGCGGCAATAACGACATTTTCCGCATCCCGCGCCGTCATGATACCGTTTGCGACAGCCGAACGCAGGCCTGAGAAGATCGTCGCGCGCGTGCGCGCCTCGGCCGCGTCGCCATCGCCGATGGCGGCGAGAAGCTGTTTGAACACGAATATACGCGCCGAAGTGCTTACCGTATCGATAAGCTTTGTGTGCTGAAACAGACGGGTGCCGTTGATCCTGACGCCGGAATCGCCGGCAAGCAGCAGGCGGAAGCTGTCGCCCATATCCGCGACGATCGCCAGGGTGGTTGATGGCGGATGGCCGGCATTGATGCGCTGCGCCTCCTTTTTCAGGATATCGCTGATATTCTGAAAAAGCGCGGGCGCGGCGAGTGTTTCCAGCCTGCCGTCAAGGCTCATCTCAGCCACGGCATTGGCGGCGGCAAGGGCCGCAATGCGGCCGGAACTCAGCCCGCCGTAACTTGCTCCGGTCGGGTCGGTCGCGCCGTCGAAAACGGCCAGAACCCGTCCGGGAATGAGAAGCGCCACATCGTCCCCCGGCTTTGCGGCGTTCTTGTATTTCGATTGCGAAAAGCTCGCGATATTCATCTTTCTGGTGTCCTTGCAGAGGGGGCTGGCGGCGACACATGGGGTCGCCGCTGCTGTAGTTTTGAATGATATTTGATGGCTTCAGACGAAAGAGGCTTCCTTGTCTTCCGAAAGCCGGAAGACGACGAAGACGCAAAGTCCGGTGCTGACGAGAAGCAACGTTGAAAGTGCGGCTGCCGTGCCGAACTCGCCGTCAATCACCTGAATATAGATCAGCACAGGCATCGTAATTGTCCGCGCCGTGTAGAGGATCAGCGTCGAGGACAATTCGTTGATGGCGGTGATGAAGCTCATCAACGAACCGATGATGAGACCCGGCAACATCAGCGGAACCGTCACCGATATGAACGTCTTTGCCGGCGAAGCGCCGAGATTGATCGCGGCCTCCTCGATGGAAGGCTTGATCTGCCGCAGGATCGAGGTGGTGGAGCGGACGCCGTAAGGCAGGCGGCGGATAAACACCAGCAGGATGATGATCAATGCCGTGCCGGTAATGTCGAAAGGCGGATAACGGAACGTCGTGACGTAACCGATCGCCATGACGACACCGGGTATCAGATAGGGCACCATCAACAGAAGATCGAGCGAGCCTGATACTGCATTGTCTCGCCTGACAACGATGAAAGAGAGCAGGCCGGAAACGATGGCGATCAACACCACCGCGGCAAGCGCAAAGGTGAAGCTGTTGGCAATCGCCTGCGGTGAATCGCGGAGAATGCGGGCATAGCTGTCCAACCCGAAACCGCCGGTGAAAACGGGACCGTTCGTTGCGAGGAACGATGTGTAGATGACCGTGAGAGACGGCAGCATGGCAACAAAGACGACCAGATAGCAGAAACCGTGCACGATAAACGATTTCAGCGGGCGCATGGAGCGCTTTACCGGCCGGTTCGTCAATGAGCTGGCATAACGGCGCTTGGCGAGAATGTGCCGCTGCAAGAGAAGTGCGGCCATGGAAATCGCAATCATCACCATGGAAATCGTGACTGCCATGGTCGGCGTGCCGGCCATTTCGGAGGTGTATTGCGCATAGGCGATGGTCGAGAGCGTCCTGATGCCCTTGCCGAGGATTGCCGGCGTTCCGAAGTCTGCGATCGACAATACGAAGCAGATGATCGCGCCGGTGCTGACTGCCGGAAAGACCAGCGGCAAGGTGATCTTGCGGAACCGTTGGAACGCCGTGCAGCCGAGGTTTTCCGCCGCATCCTCATAGGATTTGTTGATGGTGTTCAGCGCATTTTCCGTCATCAGGAAGATATAGGGAAAGAACTTCAGGCTGAAGACCATCACGATGCCGGGTATCCCATAAATCGTCGGCAATGAAATACCGGCGAAAGACAGGAGATTGGTAACCGCGCCGTTGGCGCCGAACAGCATGATCCAGGCATAGGCGCCGATGAAGGGCGGTGCGCACAGAACCAGCACAGCGAAAGTCGCAATGAAGGTGCGGCCCTTTATGCGGTAACGCGAGGTGCAGAAGGCAAGCGGAATACCGAGCAGGCAGGCCCCCAACATGCCGAGCACGCCGATGACAAGCGTGTTCCACAATGCCACGGTATAAAAACGCCGCGTCAGCACTTGAACATAGTTGCCGAAACCGAAATCACCCGTCTTGGCGTCGAAGAAGCTGATGAAGAACACGCTGAAAATGGGCAGGATCAAAAAGATCGCCAATATGACAACGGCAAATGCCGTCACGCTGGTCCAGAAGCCTGGCAGTCTCAGGCGGAAGCCGCCCGTCGTTGCGGTCGCGGTCATATCCGTCATGACAGGCGCTCCCCGGTAACGCCCTCACCGAAGAGCTTGGTATCGCCCGCAGACCAGGAGAAAATCGTTTTCTGGCCGGGCTGAAGGGCGATGATATCGGGCGACGGCTTGGTGATCGCCTCGATTTCCTCTCCCGACGACAGTACCGCGGCAACATTCATCTCGCGACCGGTGAAGCTGACCTGCCTTATGGTGACAGGCAGTTCGATGCGGCGTTCATCTTCGGTCGCGGGCGAGCCAACGGTAATCGCTTCGGGACGGATGGCGGCAACGACCGTTCGTTGCGGCGCAATGGCGTCGACCTGCGGTAGCGCCACCACGTGCCCGGAAATGGAGGTCTGTCCGCCCGAACGATCCAGCGTCAGGAAATTGTTCGCACCCACGAAGGAGGCGACGAAACGGTTGGCGGGATTGTTATAAACCTCCCAGGGTGCAGCTGCCTGCTGGATGACGCCGCCATACATCACACAGACCAGATCGGACATGGCAAGCGCCTCCTCCTGATCGTGGGTCACATAAACCGTGGTAATGTTCATGGCCTGCTGGATTTCACGCAGCTCGCGCCGCAGGTCCACGCGCAGTTTCGCATCGAGGTTGGATAATGGCTCATCCATCAACAGCACTTTCGGATTGATGACGAGCGCTCGCGCCAGACCGACGCGCTGCTGCTGACCGCCGGATAATTCATGCGGCATGCGCTTGGCGTAGGGAGCGAGCTGCACGATATCGAGAATCTTGCCGACACGTTCACGAATCTCGGCGGAAGACGCCTTGCGCTGCTTCAAACCGAAGGCGATGTTGTCGAATACGGAAATATGCGGGAAGACCGCATAATCCTGAAAGACCATGCCGACATCGCGCTTATGCGCAGGCACATGTTCGATCGCCTGTCTTTCGATACTGATGCTGCCGCTATCCTGCTGGTGAAACCCGGCAATCGTGCGCAGGAGGGTCGTCTTACCGCATCCGCTTGGACCGAGAAGCGTAAAGAACGATCCCGAGGGGATGGAGATATTGATGTCGGAGAGGGCAACGACATCCCGGTAACTCTTCTTGATGCTGGTAATTTCCACGGCGGCCATGTGCTGCTCCATGACAGATCCTGCACGGCCGGTGACCACGCTGGACAAACGAAAAGCGAATTGTGAATGGGATAAAGAGGGACGGCAGCTTCTGCGCCGTCCCCGGCAATTATCTTACTGAACGTCGAGCAATGTCTCGTTCCACTTTTCCATCAGGCGCGCGCGATTGTCCGCAGCCCACTTGAAATCGTATTTCGCGTCTGGAACATCGGAAAGCGGAACGAGTGCCGGATTGGCGGGAACATCGGTTCGAACCGAGCGACGACCCGCCTTCACGACGATTTCCTGCGCTTCCTTGGAGACGATGAAATCGATGAAGGCCTTGCCATTGTCGGCATTCGGCGCTCCCTTGACGAGTGCCATGCCGTCAGGCGCAATTGCCGTACCCTCTTTCGGATAAACGATTTCGACCGGCGCGCTGCCGAGCTTGTAGCGCAGCGCGGCATCTTCCAGCGTAATGCCGACGGCCTGTTCGCCATCGTTGACGAAACGCGGCACCGCGCCTGACGAGGTGGAAAGAACCGAGTTGCCGAGGATGCCGGTATAAATTTCCCAGCCTTTTTCCTCGCTGTCGAAATCCTGCAATACCGTCGCCATCTGAATATAGGCCGAGCCGGACTGATCGGCGCGGGCCGACGAAATCAGACCTTTATATTCCGGCTTTGCAAGATCGGCCCAGGACGTCGGAACGGGAGCGCCTTTCAAGGCTTCCTTATTGACGATAAAGGCCGTGACGACAGCCGTGAAAGGCACCCAGTTCGCGCTCGGTGAAAAGGCTGGGTTGATCGATGCAGCCTCAACCGGCTTGTATGGCTCGAAAAGGTCGGCGGAGAAATCGATAACCGTTCCGTCGACGCTCCAGATTACATCGCCCGCCGCCTTGCCGCTCTCCGCCTTGATGCGGTTCATCAGCTCGCCGGACCCGGCTTTGACAAGCTCGACCTTGGTGCCGGTTTTCTTTTCGAACATGGGCAACAACTCATCCATGAGCTGCTGCGGGGCGGCGGAATAGACCACGACGGTACCTTCCGCATGAGCGAAAGCCGCGCTGGCAAGGAAAGTGGCGCCGGCAAAAAGGCGCGCGAAAATAGTGCATGATTGACGCATAAGGGGGCTCCGTTTTTTGTTCCCTGACAGACCGGCCCTGCGACATGATTTCTTTTTGATTTTGCCGTCGCCACCCGCCGTCTGCGATTTATTTTCGTTACGTAAATTAATTAGTCAAGCCGGAATTTATTTCGAATATGACAATAAAATATCATATTGAAAAAACACATTATTTCCTGATTTTGACTTACAGCCACCCAATTTCAATGGCGGGATTTCCGGCGAAACGCGTGTACAATCGCGTAATTTTCGCTAATCATCCGGCATAATTTCTCGCGGGAGACTTTTTTGATCGATCTCGGCTACAATGAGCGGCGTCTGCTCGAGATTTTGCGCGGCAAGGGAGGCATGTCGCGTATCGAGCTGGCGCGGGAGATGGATGTTTCCGCACCCACGCTGACCCGCCTGACGGCCAATCTCCTGGAATCCGGCCTCATCCTCGAGGCGGAGGAGGCACGCAATGACGGTAAACGGGGGAAACCCTCCACCGCCATCGAGATCAATCCGAACGGGCTTTTCACGCTGGGGGTCTACTTCAATCCAGACGATCTGCGGGTCTGCGTGGCCGATCTCAACGGCACGATAAGGCAGGAAATCAGATCGGAACTGGAAGGGCACAGTTTCGAGCATATTATGGAGATGGCCGAGGCATCCGCCCGGCAAGTCATTGAAAAAGCGAAGATAAAAAAGAAAGATGTGCTGGGCTGCGGTATCAGCTTTCCCGGCCATTTCAAGAGGGATCGCGGCCATGTCTTCCGCATCAAGCAGTTCGAAAGCTGGCGCGATATCGACGTCGAAAAGGACTTCCAGCCCTATTTCGATTTCCCGGTCTTTCACGAAAATGACGGCAACACCGTCATTCTTTCCGAACTCTATTATGGTGCAGGCCGCAATATTCGCAATTTCGCGATGATCTGGCTGACATATGGCATCGGTGGCGCCCTGGTGGTGCAGCGCCATCTCTACCGCGGCACCAATGGCAATGCCGGCGAGTTCGGCGGACTGTTTCCGAAATCCCATCCCCGCCCCTCGGGACAGGACCTGTGCGACACTCTGGCTGCTCAAGGCGTCGGCATTCGACGCCTGAAGGACATTGACGAGAGTTATGCCGACCATCCCGCCGTGGTGTCGTGGCTGGAGCGGGCAACGGATCAGCTTCGCCTGCTTTCACTGACGGTCGCCCGCACGATGGATCCGGCAGCCATCATTTTCGGTGGATCGCTGCCGGACTGGATTCTCGAACATATCGTGCGGCGTATCGGTTCGCTGGACATACTCGGCGAAGATTTTTTCGTCGAGCCTCCGGAAATACGCAAATCGATCATGAGCGACCTGCCTCATCTCGGCGCCGCCAGCATACCGATCTACCGCGCCACCACGCCCAGCTATTATTCCGGGCGGGCGCTGAAAGGCTGGGCATGACATGCCATGGCGGGCAGAACTGTTTTCCGCATTTGTCTGGCCGTTGATGACAGGGGGCGCCGCTATCTGGATATGCGTCGCCGGAATTCCTCCGTGCCCTGCATGATCTTGTCCAGAAGAGCCTCTATCGCCCAGAAACGCTCCTGAATATCGAACGTCACCGCACGGCTTTCGATGTCGCTTATGGTGCCGAGGCGCTGGTGATAGAGCTTCGCCAGTTTGGGATAGCCCATGGGCTCCGCCATGGCGGCGAGCGCCAGATAGACCGACAGCTCGTCAGCCAGTTCCGGTTGCCGGCCGGCTTCCGTCAGCAGCCATTTGTAGAGATCGGGATGGAAATTGGTGAAGACCCCGGTGAAACCGCGCGATCCCGCCTTCATGGCGTCGAATGCAATTGCCGCATTGGCGTTGACGATGGCGAGCGGCGTATTCGCGGTGAGCGCTACACGCCGCTTGACCGTTTCAAGATCACAGGAGACATCCTTCAGGATAACGAAGCGACCGCTATTGGCGCAGAAGGAAATTTCGGCATCGGTCATGAGACGGCGATAGGGCGCCGGGCATTCGTAGAGACCAAGCGGCAGGTCGGAAGGCAGACGCTCAAGGAGCCAGCCGAGATCGTCGAGAAACTTCGAGCCGCCCTGCTGCCGGGCATCCAGCCGGTTGGTGACAAGCACCATGCCGTCAACTCCCGTCTGCGCGATGGCATTGAGCTCTTTCTGCTGATCTTCAAGCGCCTCGCTGATATGGCCCGAGGCAATGACGGGAATGCGGCCGGCGGCGGCTTTCTTAACAAAAGCAGCCAGTTCCACGCGCTCCTCAAGGGTGAGGAACATCATCTCAGAAGACTGGCAAACGGCAAACAGCGCGTCCGATCCATTGGCAATGTACCATTCCACGAGATTGGCGACGCCCTCGAAATCTATCTTGCCGCCCCTGAAGGGGGTGATCATCACGGGAATGATGCCTTCGATACGCTTGGTCATTGTTTTCGTCCTGTCAAACATATGTGGTTCCGGCATTTCGATGCGGAAGCCTTGCCGGCGTGGATCAGAGCTGTCGAAGATGAAATTCGAAAATAGGCCATTCAGGGTCGAGGGGACTGAAATGCCCGGGTGATCCGTCGCAGCACGGCGTTCGCGTGATCGCCGGTAACCGCGGAAATCATCACCACGTCCAGTTTCGAAAGCTGTGGGAGCAGGCCTTCCCTCACCTCCCGCAGACCGGCAGGCGCTACACTTCGCGCCAGCAGTGCGACGCCGATCCCGGCTTCGGCAGCCGCTCCCACCGCCGTTGCCCCGGTTCCGACGAATACCTCACGCCAGGCAATGTCCGCCGCCTCCAGCGCGCGAAGGGCCATGGCTCGCAAATTGCAGGGCTCCGGTTGAAGCACCAGCGGCACCGGCAGGTTGGAAGGCAGATCGAAATCCGCGCTGCAGTACCAGCCGAAGCTTTCCTGAAACAGCAACTCGCCATCGCGGCGAATGTCGTCATGCCGCAACACGACGATCGCATCGAGCGCGCCGGCATCGTAGAGCTCAAGCAGCGTCCTGGTGCCGGCCGTGCGCAGATGAAGCGTAACGCTCGTCTCACGCTCGCTGATCACCCGGAGTATCCGGGGCAAATCGGCCCCGATCAAATGATGCGTGAAACCGATTGCGAGGCGGGTCGGCTCCTGCCCAAAGACATCGAGCGCACGCCGGCCGGCCGCAACATAAGCCCGCGCGGGCTCCAGAAAGCGTTCGCCGGCCGCCGTCAAACGCACGCGACGCGGCGTCCGTTCGACGAGACGATGCCCCAGCATGTCCTCAAGCCGGCGCAGGCGCAGCGATATCGCAGCCTGTGACGTGTTCATCACGCCTGCAACCCGTGTGAAAGACTGCAATTCGGCAACGAGAAGGAAAGCCTCGACGGCCTCGGGATCCAATGAGCGCATGTTTTGCATAACAAGCTGTTATCGCTGAAATGCGCAAGCCCCCTAATTCTATCGGGTTCTCGCGAGCGCTATTGCACGAAAACTCTCAATAGGAGCTTTTCGTGTCTTCACAGATTTCCTCGACCTCGCCCACGCCCGCCACCGACCGCCGGATCTGGGCAGTCCTCGCAGTCGCCGTCGCAACGCAAACCGCAGGCTCGTTCGTATCGCAGGGGATTTACATCCTCGTGCCCTTCTGGCGGGAAGCATTCGGCATCTCCCTCGCATCCGCATCACTGGCCGTGACCGTCATGAACGGTGTGCAGATCGTGACGATGTTCACGCTCGGCCGCGCCATCGATATTCACGGTGAGCGCCGCATCGTCGGCATTGCCATGCTCGGCATGGCGCTCGCGATGGCCTGCGCGGCGGCATTCGCAAACAGCCTGCCGGCGCTGCTTTTGTGCATCGCGTTTCTGGGCGGCACCTATGCTGCGGTCCAACCGGGCGGCACGCGGGCGATCATGCGCTGGTTCCCGCCTGCCAAGCGCGGCATAGCGACTGGGTTTCGGCAGGCTGCGGTTCCTTTCGGAACGATGATCGCGGCCGCCCTCCTCCCGTTCATGGCGGTTCGTTACGGATGGCATGCGGCAGCATGGCTCTGCGCCGGTGTTTCCGTCACGGGCGCCGCACTCTTCTGGGGTCTCTATCGCGAGGGAGGCGATGTGGCCGCAAAAACCGAGCGCCCGCTTCCCCTGGCAAGACTCGCCCGCGAGGTCGGGCAGAATTCGAGCTTCTGGCCCGTATTACGGCTTGGTATCGCCATGTCCGCGTTTCAATTCACCCTCACCGCGCACGTCATCGGCTTCATGGCGGATGGATTGGGGCTTGGCCTTTTTGCCGCATCGTCCATGTTTGCCGCAACGCAGCTTGCGGGCATTCCCGGCCGGATTTTGCTGCCATGGCTCAGCGACCGTTTCCGGCCCGGCCTTCGTACGCAATCCTTCGGCCTGGTATCCGTCATTGCCGCAGGCGCTGCCGCAATCCTCGCGGCACTGCCCATCGGCGTTCCGACGCCGATTATCCTCATCGTGCTTGTCGTGCTGGGAATATTCGGGATCGGTTGGTTTCCACTTTATCTTTTGCAGATCGCCGAAAGCGCACCGAAAGGTTCAATAGCGTCGACGATTGCCTTCGCTTCCACGATCTGCCTCGGTGTCATGGCAATCGGCCCCTATATATTCGGCCTTCTGGTCGATCATCTTGGCTACGGGGCAGCATGGTCCGCACTGATCGTACCGGTGGTCGCAACAGCGCTGCCCCTCACATCGCCGCGCCTGCCGAAGGCTCAGATCGGCTCTTCATGAAACTGGATAGGCGCGGTTCACCGAAACCGGCAAGGTGGTGGTGCGCGGCGAGCCGCAATTGGGCATCGTGACAGTCGGGCGTTTTCCGCTTGGACAGGATGACGTGACCGCGCAGGTCACGGCGGACCTCAACAGGGCAGGATATCTTGCCGAGGCAAGCGACGACATCCATGAGGACACCTCCGTTGCCATTCTCGGACGCGCCGCCTTTCACCGCTGGAAAACGAGCGGGAATGACCGGTCGGCACCCAACCTGTCGATCCTGAAGACGGCTTGAAACGCGGTGACAAACCGCCTTTCCTTCGGATCACGAAGTCCAGCATATCGTTGCTTTTGGCCTCCATGGCGAATGGCGGGTTGAGATGCAGTCCGGCAAAGGGTATCAGGTGCCACTCCCAGGCGGAGCTTCCGCAAGCAACAAGGCGCATCCTGACATGATCCCGGACTTCCTCGTCACCCATTCCGGTGGCTTCCATGCCGACGAACTGCTGTCGAGCGTCGTGCTGACCCGGCTTTTCCCGCAGGCACGCCTGATCCGCAGCAGGGCGCCCGAATGGATCGCACCTGGCGCAGACCGCATCGTCTACGACGTCGGCGGTGTTTATGACGCGGCGAAGGGCGCCTTCGATCACCACCAGCGCGGTGCGCCGTTGCGCGAAGACGGTCAGCCCTATAGTTCGTTCGGACTGATCTGGAAGCATTTCGGCCGCGATTATCTCGCCGCCTTCGGCGTTCCTGAAGACCATATCGAAACCATTCACGCCTCTTTCGATGCCAGCTTCGTGCTGCCGGTCGATCTGGTCGACAATGGCGCGCTCAGCCCCTCCACCGCGGGGGCACTCGCCGGGCTGACCCTGCCCGTCCTGCTGGAAACTCTGAAACCTGTTTTCGACGAGACAGATCCCGAAGCGGACAATCGCAGTTTCCACGCGGCGCTGGCCATCGCCCGCAGCTTCGTGGAGGCAAAGATTGCCAACAGCGCCGCGAAATTGCGGGCTGAAACGCTCGTGAGCCGGGCTATCCTGGATGCCGGCGACGGACATATTCTGGAACTGCCGATGGGAATGCCGTTTCGGCCCGCCATCAAGAAGGCGGGCGCCGACCATCTGCTCTTCGTCGTTCATCCACGCAACAATGACTGGTGCCTGACGGGTATCCGCCGCGAGGATGAAGGCTTTGAACTGCGGGCGGATTTGCCGGCGGCCTGGGCCGGCCTGACGGACAAAGATTTGGAAGCGGTTTGCGGCGTCCAAGGCGCGAGTTTCTGCCACAACGGCCGATTTGTCGCGGCGGCCAGAACCCGCGATGCGGCACTGGCCATGGCGGAGCTGGCGGTAAAAGAGGCGACCGCAGCCAAACAGTGACATCGCAGCCGACCATGCAAACCACGCATTCGGCCCGGCAGCAGGAGGCGAAATTAAGCCCGGGTGCGGGTTTTAATCTCGCCCATACCCAGTTCTCGGTACGTCTCAGGAAATTCGCCGGCACGCGCCCTTGAGCGGCAGGCCCCCATGGTTATCCTGCCCGAATTATGGCGGTCACACACGTATTGAGGAGTACGCGGCCGCTTTCGGGGAGGATATCATGAAGTTTCTGTTGGCCGTTTCGCGCGCCATCGATGCCACGAATGCAGCCATTGGCAAAGGCATTTCCTGGCTGCTTCTCGCGGCTATTTTCATCAGCGCCATCAATGCCGTCATGCGCAAGGCGTTTTCGATGAGTTCCAACGCCTGGCTTGAATCGCAGTGGTATTTGTTTTCCGCCGTGTTTCTGATCGCCGCCGCCTACACGCTTCTTAACAACGAGCATGTGAAGGTCGATCTGGTCTACGGAAATCTTCCGCGCAAAGGGCAGCTGTGGGTCGACATTCTCGGGACAATTTTCTTTCTCATGCCCTTCTGCCTCATCACGGTCTATCTCTCCTGGCCGGTGTTTCTGCAGAAACTTGCTTCCGGTGAGGTTTCAAACAACACGGGCGGCCTCATTCAATGGCCGGTCTGGGCGCTGATACCGATTGGCTTCAGCCTTCTCGCCATCCAGGGCGTTTCGGAACTCATCAAGCGTGTCGCGATCCTGCGCGGCGATATCCCCGATCCCGTTGCAGAGGCTGACGCCGCGGCGGCAATGCTCTGATCGAAGGAAAAAACAACAATGGCATTCATTGCGGAAAATCTCGCGCCCATCATGTTTGCGGCGCTCATCATCGTGCTGTTGCTCGGCTATCCCGTGGCCTTCGCGCTAGCCTTTGTCGGCTTTTTCTTCGGCTTCATCGGGATCGAACTCGGCTTGCTGCCAGCGACGCTGTTCCAGGCCATTCCCGATCGCATATTCGGCCAGATGTCGAACGAAACGCTGCTGGCGATACCGTTCTTCACCTTCATGGGGCTCATTCTTGAAAAGAGCGGCATGGCGGAGGATTTGCTGGACACGATCGGCCAGCTGTTTGGACCGGTCCGCGGCGGCATTGCGTTTGCCGTGATCTTCGTCGGGGCAATTCTGGCCGCCACCACCGGCGTCGTCGCCGCCTCGGTTATCTCGATGGGCCTCATCTCGCTTCCCATCATGTTGCGCTATGGTTATGACCGCAAGGTCGCCGCCGGCACGATCGCGGCTTCCGGCACGCTGGCGCAGATCATCCCGCCCAGCCTCGTGTTGATCGTGCTCGCCGACCAGCTTGGCCGTTCGGTGGGCGACATGTACAAGGGCGCGCTCGTTCCGGGTCTCATGCTCGTGGCGGCCTATGCGCTTTATATCATCGTGACGTCGATCATCAGCCCCACGAAAGTCCCGGCCCTGCCGCTGGAGGCGCGAACCCTGCGCGGCACCAAGCTGCTGCTCAAGGTCATCACCTCGCTGGTGCCGCCGCTCGTCTTGATATTCCTCGTGCTCGGCACGATCTTCCTTGGGATCGCCACCCCAACGGAAGGCGGGGCCATGGGTGCTGTCGGCGCGCTTGCCCTTGCGCTTGCCAACCGCAAGCTCAATTTCGGTCTGATCCAGCAGTCGCTGCACGCCACGGCGAAGCTGTCGTCCTTCGTGCTGCTCATCCTGCTCGGCGCGCGCGTCTTTTCCCTGACCTTCTATGGCGTGAACGGCCACGTCTGGGTCGAGCATCTGATGACATCGATCCCGGGCGGCGAGATCGGCTTCCTGATCGTCGCCAACCTGCTGGTCTTTTTCCTGGCCTTCTTCCTCGATTATTTCGAGCTGGCCTTCATCATCATCCCGCTGCTGGCGCCGGTCGCCGATGCGCTCGGCATCGACCTGATCTGGTTTGGCGTGATGCTGGCGGTCAACATGCAGACGTCGTTCATGCACCCGCCCTTCGGTTTTTCGCTGTTCTTCCTGCGGTCCGTCGCACCGACGCGCGCCTACAAGGACCGGATCACGGGACAGACGATCCAGCCGGTCACCTCGTCCCAGATCTACCTGGGCGCCATTCCCTATCTGTTCATCCAGCTGACCATGGTCGTCATCATCATCGCCTTCCCCGGCATCGTGATGCACTACAAGTCAGGCGCCAAGGTGGCGGATCCTTCGTCCGTCCATATCAACGTTCCCATGCCGAGTGCGGGAACGGACGCCGATCCCTTCGCCAATCCTTTCTCGGCACCTGGCAACAGCGCACCGAGCTTCGGAAAGCCTGCCACCCCATGACAATCGGCCGGGCGCAAAAGCGCCCGCCGCAACAAAAATCGCTGACGTTCAATAGGAGGAGGTAATCTATGAAGGTCAACCCAGGTCGCAGACAACTCTTGTCGGGCGGCGTACTTGCAGGGGCTGCTGCGGCTGCTTCGGCACTTGCGACACCCGCCATAGCCCAGTCTTTGCCAACCGTTCGCTGGCGTCTCACGTCCGGCTTCCCGAACAATCTGGACACGATCTATGGCGGCGCCGTCGTCATGGCCAATGCATTGAAGGCGATTACAGGCGGAAAGTTCGAAATCCAGGTCTTCCAGGCCGGTGAAATCGTTCCCGGCGCCCAGGCCATCGACGCCGTAAAAGCCAATACCGTCGAGATTTCCCATACCTGCGGTTACTATTTCACCGGGAAAGATCCGACATTCGCCATCGGTTCGACCATCCCCTTCGGCCTGAACGCCCGCCAGCAGAACGCATGGCTCTACCACGGCGGCGGCAACGAGGCTTACAACGAATTCCTTTCCGACTACGGCGTCATCGGCATTCCCGGTGGAGCAACGGGCGCCCAGATGGGCGGCTGGTATCGCAAGGAGATCAAGAGCCTCGAGGATATCAAGGGCCTCAAGATGCGTATTGCCGGCGTCGCCGGACAGGTGCTCGCCAAGCTTGGCGCGGTGCCGCAGCAGCTTCCGGGCGGCGACATCTATCCGGCGCTGGAACGGGGCACCATTGATGCCGCGGAATGGGTCGGTCCCTATGACGACGAAAAGCTCGGCTTCTACCAGATCGCGCCATACTACTATTATCCCGCATTCTGGGAAGGCGGACTGACGATCCACTTCTTCGTCAACAAGGACCAGTACGCAGCATTGCCTGATGAATACAAGGCAGCGCTCGACACCGCCTGCAAGGCCGCCAACATCAACATGCAGGCGCTGTACGACGTCAAGAACAAGGATGCGATCCGCTCGCTGGTTTCCAAGGGCACGCAGCTTCGCCCGCTGCCCCGCGATGTGCTCGACGCCGCCTATAAGGCGACCTTCGAGCTTTATGACGAGTACACCCAGAAGCATCCCGCATGGGCCAAGATCTATCCGGGCTGGAAGAAGTTCCGCGATGAGAGCTTCGAATGGTTCCGCGTCGCCGAATATACCTATGACAGCTACGGCTATGCCATGCAGACGGCCGGCAAATAAGCCGACATAGATTCTACCGAGGCCCCCGAATGGCGACATTCCGGGGCCTCGGGCCTCTAGCAGCTATTCTTTGATAAGCCCGTTATCGATCGCATAGCGGATGAGACCGGCGGTCGTCGCTATATCCAGTTTCCTCTTGATGTTCTTGCGATGGGTTTCCATCGTGCGCTCGGCGATGTCGAGCGCCAGGGCAGCGTCGCGATTGCTCTTTCCGCGCGCGATCAGCAGCAGAACCTCCTGCTCGCGTGTCGTCAGCGCCTTCAGCCTGCCCGAAGACCCCTCCATCAGCACATCGCGAACGCCAGAGGAAAAATAGGTGCCGCCGGCAGCCACGGTTTCGATTGCGGCGACTATTTCTTCGGTCGCCACGTCCTTCAGAATGTAACCGGCCGCACCATACATGACCGATGTCGATATATATTCCCGGCTGTCATGCATCGACAGCATCAGCACCCGGGCGGAAAGCTGCTTTTCCTTAAACAGCTCCAGGGCATCGATGCCATTGATCTGCGGCATGTTGATATCCATCAGCACCACATCTGGCCGCGTGGCGACAGCCGCGTCGATACCGGCCATGGCGGACACGGCGGTTCCGACGACTGCGAGATGCTCGTAAGTCTCGAGGACGGCCCTCAACCCATCCAGAACCAGAGGATGGTTGTCTATCAACAACACACGGATCGGATGAACGGTCACTCGGCGGCCTCCTGTAGGCCGCTATTGCGATCCTTCATGGCGGTAATGGGCAACACTGCCCGCAGAACGGTTCCCCTGGCGGAGCTTTCGACATCCAGCCTGCCCCCGAAATGCGTCATGCGTTCCTGCATGTTTCTCAAACCGAGCCCCTTGCTCGCCGGCATCCCGTTTTCTGTCCGAACGGCAGGAAAACCGCGGCCATTGTCGCTGACATCCATCTGGACCCGTTCGTCGCGACTGGAAAACCGGATGGCGACCTGCGTTGCGTCGGCATGGCGCTCGATGTTGGTCAGCGCCTCCTGTGCGACACGGTAAAGCGCAACCCGTGCCTCCGGGACAAGCATATGCTTGAAGGCTACCGATTCAAGCGTCGCCGCGATTCCCGTGCGTTCGGAAAAACTCGAGATCAGGGATTCCAGAGCCGCCGTCAGCCCCAGATCGTCGAGGACACGCGGGCGAAGATCGTGCGAGATGCGGCGAACTTCCTTGATCGCTTCGTTCAGCGCAATGGCGCCTTTGCCGATTGCCTCGACAGCGCCGACATTATCCGGCGTGACCTTGCGCCGCGCGAGATCGATCGCAAAACGCACGCCGACAAGATTTTGGGAAATGCCGTCATGCAGCTCCCGGGCAATGCGCAGACGCTCCTCCTCCTGGGTATCGATGATCCTTTGCATCAATTCCTTGAGCCGCCCATCCGCCAGCCGCTGCTGGCGCAGATTGAGCAACATGCAGGTGGCAAACACCAGCAATACGGCGGGAACCGCAAACAGGGCGACGATCAGGAAGTTCCAGGTGATCGAATGCCGCAACTCCTCCTTCGCCGCTGCCGTCGTCGCAAAAACGTCGTCGAGGTAAACGCCGGTACCGATCATCCAGCGCCATTTGTCGAGGCCGGCCGCAAAGGAAAGCTTGTCGGCCATTTTTTTGGTGGAAGGCTTTTCCCACTTGTACTGGACCAGCCCTCCCCCCTTTTTCGCCTCGACGATCAGATCGTAGATCACCCGGTTGCCATCGGGATCGTGGAGATCCAGCCAATTGTTCCCCGGACGGAAATTCTGTCGCGGATGGACCACGTTCAGCCCGTCATAGTCATAGACGAAGAAATAGCCGTCAGTGCCGTAGTCGAGACCGGTCAGGATGCGCTTGACCTCTTCCTTCGCGGCCTCGTCATCAGGTCCTGCCCTGTCATAGACCGAGCGGATCGCCGAAAGGGCAAGATTGGTGAGGTTAAGGAGTTCAGCCTCCTTTGCCGCGAGCATGTTTCGTTCGAACGCATCGATGCTCGTGCGCGCCAGCGTCATGGACTGCCACGTGATCAGCGCTGTGATGACGATAATCGCAAGAACGAGAGGCCCGATGGCCAATGCGAGAATCTGGCTCCTGAGTTTCATGCGCCCCCCGACACATTCATCTTGCACACTTCACTTCACAACACTTAATGCCGCAAATCGGCGACGTTGGAAAGCGAGCCGCGCGACGCGACCGTGAGTGACCCTATCCCGGTTTGCAACCTGAGGGCAGCTTTCAATCATTTCTGTGGCGCGTGGGGTAAGCCGCGTTCCCTCGTCAGGCCTGATCCAGGGCAAGCGTCAGGTCGGCGACAAGATCGTCGGGATGTTCGATGCCGATTGACAGCCGGATCGTGGAATCCAGCACACCGATGCGCTGGCGGACATCGGCAGGAACTCCCGAATGCGTCATCGTTGCAGGGTGAGACGCAAGAGACTCCGTGCCGCCGAGGCTTACCGCGAGTTTGAATATGTTGAGCGCATTGAGAAATTTGAAAGATGCGGCCTGCCCGCCGACGATGTCGAACGAGAAGGTCGATCCCGCGCCGGAGCATTGAGCAGCGAATACCCTGCCAACCGCGGACGCCGGATCGCTGAACGGCAGGTAATGGATTTTCTCGACCTTGGGATGCGTGTTCAGGAATTCCGCCACGACCCTGGCGTTGCTGTCCGCCCGCTCCATCCGGATCTGCAGCGTCTCAAGGGAACGTCCGAGCATCCAGCACGAATGCGGATCGAGCTGCGTGCCGATTGCTCCACGCAATGCCTTCACCTGTTTCATGACATCCTTCCGGCCGAGCGCTGCCCCGGCAATGAGGTCGGAATGCCCGCCAACATACTTCGTCAACGAATAGAGCGAGATGTCCGCACCGTATTCGATGGGCCGCTGGAACACCGGGCCGAGAAGCGTATTATCGCAGGCGATGATTGGCCTGTGCCCCTGCCTTTCGCTGATCACATCGGCGACCCGGCTCATCATCGAAATATCGACAATGCTGTTTGTCGGATTGGCGGGGGTCTCGATGAGGATGACGGAGACCCTGCCTTTCGCCATCGCCTCTTCTGCGGCAGCCATCACCGAGGTTTCGCTGACACCATCGGCGAAACCCACCGCCGAGACGCCGAAATTATGGAAGGTCTTGGCCAGCAGCGTCTCCGTGCCGCCATACAGCGGCTGGGAATGCAGCACGGTGTCACCGGGCCGGACAAAGGCGAAAAGCGTTGTCGAAATGGCGGACATGCCCGAGGAGAACAGCGCACAGCTCTCGGTGCGCTCATAAACCGCAAGACGATCCTCGACGATCTCGCTGTTTGGATGGTTGAAGCGCGAATAGACGAGGCCCGCGCCCCTGCCCTCCGGCGGCTCCTTGCGGCCGGAGACGTAGTCGAAGAAGTCGCGCCCGTCTTCCGCCGATTTGAAAACGAAGGTCGATGTCAGGAACACGGGAGGCTTGACGGCGCCCTCCGACAATTCCGGATCATAACCGTAATTGAGCATCTGGGTTTCAGGATGGAGAGCGTGGTTGCCGATATGGGTTTTGGACGGATGCGGCGCGGTCATTTCCGATGATCCCTGAGCTGGCGTTGAACTACCCGCAGGTTACACGCAGTGAAACCAAAATACCTTGCATTCTGAAGCGTCAAGTTATCTCATGAAGCAATATATTGCGGAGAACGGTCATTTATGTCGCAAAAAATTGCAGACCCGATCGACAGGCGGATACTCAAGGAATTGTCTGCCGATGCGCGGATCACGAACAACGAACTTGCCGAGCGGGTCGGACTGTCGGCATCGGCGTGCCTGCGGCGGCTTCGACGCCTAGAAGAGATGGGCGCCATCAAAGGGTACTCCGCGATCATCAATCCGGCAATCGAGGGATGGACCATGACCGCCCTTGCGTCCGTCCGCCTCAGCCGCCAGCACGATGACGAAATCCGGATGTTCGAGGCAGCCGTTCTTGACTGGGACGAGGTTCTCGAATGTCATCTCGTCACGGGTCCGAGGGACTACATGCTCAAGGTCATGTGCGGTGGGCTGGAGGATTACGAGCGTTTCATCAAGGACAAGATTGCAAAGCTGAAATGCGTCGAGACTATCGAGACCAGCTTCGTCATGAACACCATCAAGGCGCGGCGCATCTGAGCTTCGCGGCCACGGCGGCAACCCGCTTTCTCATCAGGCTCGCAGCCCATCGGCGCTAATCGTTCCCGATTGCTTCAAGCCAGATGCTGACGGCGACAGCTCCCGCATCGGGATGTCCTATAGCCCGCTCGCCAAGATAGCTCGCGCGCCCGAGCCGCGGCTTCATCGACGTCGTCGCCTCGGCGCCTGCGATGCCTGCCGCCGAGGCGGATCGCCAGGCCTCGTCGGCAGAAGCTCCGGCTGCGAGCCTGTCCCGGAACGTTTCCGCCGCCGGATGAAGCGCATCTATCATCGTACGGTCCCCCGGTCTCGCACCACCGAGTTCCGAGACGGCAAGAACGGCAGCCACGAACGCCTCCGCCATCTGTTGGTCCGTCGGCTTTTCGATCCCGGCAAGATGGCGCGAAGCGCGCATCAGGCCCGTGGCGTAAAAGGGGCCCGAGCTTCCGCCGATTGCCTTCCGCATCGCATTCGCCATCGCCATCAAGCCACCGGACACATCTGCGAAGCTCTCCCCCGGCAGCGCCAATATTGCTTCGGCGCCTCGCACCATGCTTGTCCCAAGGTCACCGTCGCCCGTAACACTGTCGAGCTGCGTCAGTTTAGGCTCTGCAGCGATCAGGGCTCGGGCGACCCGCTCCGCCGCGGAACGCAGTCGTTCACCGGCTGCTGTTATTTCGATTTCCGCAGTCACGCTCTTCTCGACACCTGCCGAAGGCAAGACGCGGTTGCGGTTCACCGCACCGCCGCGCGGCCATGCGCCGGCGTCGGTCGGCGCATCGATGAGGTTGAGCATTGCGTCGTCCACATGCATGACCGACAAAGAAAAGCCGGGCATATCGAGGGCGGAGAGGAAGGTACCGGCCCATGCCCGTTCGACCACGACGCCCTTTGCTTCCAGGCGTGTGATGGCGGATCGCGCCACGACCGCAAGTTCCATTGGCGGCGTCGATCCCAGTCCGTTGACCAGAAGCGCAACCCGGTCTCCGCTCTTCAGCCTGCCATCGGCTTCGATCGTCTCGAGGACCAGCTTCACAAGCTCGTCCGCCGATGCGATGGACATCCGCCGGACGCCCTGCTCGCCATGGATGCCGAGCCCGACTTCGATTTCAGCGTCACCAAGGACGAAGCCCGGCCTGCCGACGGCAGGGAGCGTGCAGGAGCCCAGCGATATTCCCATGGAGGACAATTTTTCGGCGGCTTCCCGGGCGATGCGAGCCACCTCTTGAAGGGGAAGTCCCTGCTCCGCGGCCGCGCCGGCGAGCTTGTGAACGAGCACTGTGCCTGCAATACCCCGGCGGCGGTCGTCGGGAACTGTGTCCTTCAAGGCGACATCATCGGCAACGACCACGATTTCGACCGGAATTCCTTCAGCTCGCGCCAGCTCGGCCGCCAATCCGAAATTCAGCCGGTCGCCCGTGTAGTTCTTGACGATAACCAGAGCGCCGGCGGGTCCGGCCGCAGCCCTGATGCCGGCAAGAACCGCATCGGTGCTTGGCGAGGTGAAGACATCGCCTGCCACCGCAACGGTTAGCATGCCCGCGCCGACATAACCCGCATGGGCTGGCTCATGCCCACTGCCCCCGCCCGACAGCACCGCCACCCTGCGCTTTTCCGGGGCCTGAAGGCCAGACCGGATAACGACATTCTCATCCGCAAGCAGGACCGTCGCGGGGCTGAGGGCCACCACGCCTTCGAGCATGTCCCGCACGACGGTGGCTGGATCGTTGATGAGCTTCTTCATGCCTTACTCCTCGATGCAGTTCGTCGACCGGCGGGACGCGCACGTGCCCCTGCTGACCGTGAACAAGCACGATCTCCCGGCCAATTTCAAGTTCCAGCTATTCGAACTCGCGACATCGATTGAGGGCGCGCGAGGGAAACACAGGTGCATATCCGCCATTGCCTCTCGCGGCGGAGGCGCTATCATGATCGCGCTGTAGGACGGTAAGCTTTGGGAGGAGCGATACGTGAGACGGATGTGGCCAGACGAATTTGCGTTTCTGCTGGACGGTGCAGAAGAGGTTGACCTACATATTCCATCGACGGCGCATGACGATGGTTCGCCCGGAAAAACAATATCCAGAAAGGCCTTGAAAGCCCGGATCAGCCAGCAGGATTTTGAAAATATCTGGCATCTCGCAGAGGCCCGCTACCGGCTGAACGGCAGGTTCTCTGACAAGGCGATTACGCTGATCGCCAACAACCCCCACTACCAGAAATGGCACCCTTCCGACGGCGGCAGCATCGAAAGCGTCTCCGATAGCGGTCAGAAATACACGACACGCTATGTGATCGTGCATTTTCTTCTGGATGATGTTAGCGAAGCTGTCGAAGCCTGAGATCCGGAGGGGCGGTTCCTGCCGGTGAGTGGTGGAGGGGCCTCGAAAGCCATATTTCGGGGATTTAGAACTGGGAGCAACAGTTTGCGCTTGGCCCATTGCTCATGTCGTCAGCTAACTGTCGTGACAAACGCAGAACCCCGCAAGGTCTCCGTTTGTCACTGCCGTGCGTGCCAGCATCGTACCGGCTCAGCGTTCGGTGTCGCGGTATTTTATGAAGCCGATCAAGTTACTGCGTCGGGAGAATACCAAACCTACATGCGGCCCGGAGATAGCGGGAAGAGCCTGGAGTTCCGCTTCTGCCCCGTCTGTGGATCGACCGTCTATTGGATACCGGAATTTCGGCCCAATCTCGTCGCCATCGCCTTGGGCTGTTTTGAAGATGCAAGCGCTATGGAACCAACTCAGAGCGTTTATGAGGAGACCCGCCATGCTTGGGTTTCCCTTTCTTTTCGAGATTCTGGAGAGAAACGTTAACGGGCAAATTCATTGCAGGGACGTCGAATTCCGTCGGATCGATACAGGGTCATACAAAGTTTGAGTTGACCCTCTTGGACGGTGAGGTGAGACTTGAATGCCTGAACGATGGGGGAAATGATGGATCAACCACACCGATGGCGCCATATGGCAAGCGCGCCGAAAAACGGAGATCGGATTCTCATTACGATACGTCCGTCCGAACAAGGGCCATCCCAAGTAGACCTTGCGTACTGGTCGAAGGGCGACCAGTACGGTTCAGAAGGCTGGCGTGCCTCAGACTCGTCGCCAGGGCGGATCATCGAATACTCGGAGCCGGAATTGAAGTGCTGGATGCCTATGCCCTCAGCCAATACCGATGGCCTTGCGATGCCCGCTCCCTGGGAAGGTGACGATGCCCGGGAGCTTGATGGGTCCGGGATCTGAGGATAAACGCCAAAGCAATGAGCCCGCGCAAGGCGGGACATTCCATCGCGATAGACGATTTCGGCACCGGCTATTCCAGCCTTCAATATTTGCAGGGCTCCCCATGGATGCCCTGAAGATCGACAAGTCCTTCGTCGACACGACTGGCAGGAAATCCGCAACTAGCACCGTTACGCTGCATATTGCCGGAATGGCGTGTGAACTTGGCCTGTTCACCGTCGCCGAAGGTATCGAGACGGAGGAGCAGGCAGCCCATCTGCGGGAACACGGCGTGGACTTCGCTCAGGGCTGGCTTTTTTCGAGGGCCCGGCCTGCCCCCGAAACGCTTTCGCTCGGCTCCTTCACTTCTCCGTGCTGTTTATTTTTCGAACGCTTCTTCTGGTCGCGTTCTTGAGAAGGTGCAGCGCCAGAACGCAAATTTTCTGCGGAACAATCGGTAGATGTTGAAGTTACTCTTCTTCAGGAGGAGGACAATCTATGATCACCAAAGCCATTTTTGTGGGGGCAGCCGCTGCCTTGACGACGCTTTTTTCCACTGTGGCACTGGCGCAGACCGACCTGACTATGTGGTATCACGGCGCGGGCAATGTGGAAGAACGCAAGATTCTGGCCGGCATCATCGAGGACTTCAATTCGTCCCAGTCGGACTGGCGGGTCTCGCTTCAGGAATTTCCCCAAACCGCCTAT
This sequence comes from Agrobacterium sp. ST15.13.015, assembly GCF_027871645.1. Lineage (NCBI taxonomy): Bacteria > Pseudomonadati > Pseudomonadota > Alphaproteobacteria > Hyphomicrobiales > Rhizobiaceae > Agrobacterium > Agrobacterium sp. ST15.13.015. Next base: position 31,181 of record NZ_JAQAHF010000015.1, on the reverse strand, counting down.
AACGAATCCGTCACCGCCGCCGCGCTCTCCAACAAGCTGCCAGACATTCTGGATGTCGACGGCCCGAACATGCCGAACTGGGCCTGGTCCGGTTATCTGCAGCCACTGCAGATCGACGAGGCAAAGCTTGCCAATTTCCTGCCCGGCGCGGTGGGAAAGTGGGGAGACAAGCTCTATTCGGTCGGCCTGTGGGACGCGGCTGTCGCGGTCTTTGCCCGCAAATCGGTTCTCGATGAAAATGGCATTCGCATTCCAACGCTGGACCGGCCGTGGAGCGGCGAGGAATTTAATGCCGCGCTCGAAAAGCTCGCGGCCAGCGGCAAGTTCGAATATGCGATCGACCTCGGTATGGCCGATAAAACCGAATGGTACAGCTATGCCTTCAGCCCATTTCTGGAAAGCTTCGGCGGAAGCCTGATCGACAAGGAAAATTATCAAACCGCCGAGAACGCCCTTAACGGAGACAATGCCATCAAGTTCGGAGAATGGTGGCAGTCCCTGTTCCAGAAAAAACTGGCACCCGGAACATCGCAATCGCCTGCCGACCATGAAACCGGCTTTCTGGAAGGCCGTCACGCGCTGCAATGGATGGGCAACTGGGTTGCGGTGAAGGCTCTGGAGAAATATGGAGACGACCTGCTGTTCCTGCCTGCCCCTGATTTCGGGAACGGTCCGAAGATCGGTGCAGGATCCTGGCAGTTTGGTGTATCGGCCACCAGCAAGCATCCCGAAGGCGCATCCGCCTTCATCGAGTTCGCCATACAGGACAAATATCTCGCGCAGTTCTCCGATGCGATCGGCCTTATCCCGGCCACGTCTTCGGCAGCCCAGATGACGGAGAACTATAAACAGGGCGGCCCGCTCGAAGTTTTCTTCGAGCTCTCCAAGCGTCAGGGAACGTTGCGCCCGGTGACGCCGGCCTACGCCTTCATCTCGCCGGTGTTTTCCAAAGCGGTGTCAGACATTGCCAATGGCGCGGATGTCGCCGATACGCTGGACAACGCGGCCGACGAGATAAACAACAACATAGAACGCAATTCCGGTTACCAACCCAAATAGGGGAAGGTTGTCGATGGCGCTCTTGTCTTCAAAGGGGAAATTGACCCGGGACAGCTTTACGGGCTGGTTCATGGCCGCACCGGCGATGGCGCTGATCGGGCTGTTCCTGATCACGCCCTTTCTGCTGGGGCTCGGGTTTTCCTTCACCAACCAGCGGCTGACATCTCCCAATCCAACCGAGTTTGTCGGCGTTGAAAATTACACCCGGCTGCTGGGTATCGGCGTGCTGAAGCTTGAGCCGGAAAGGGAGGCGGATGGGAGCCTCAAGCAGGATGCGGATGGCGCAACCTCCTATCCGCGAATTCGCACTTTCACCCGCAACAATCCAGACTATCCCCATCTGGACGGGATGCGGGAATATAAGAGCTTCAGCTGGGGTGAGAACCAGATCGTCATTCTGGCGCGCGACGTCGTGTTTTTGACAGCGCTCGTCAACACGCTTTCCTTCGTGGCGGTCGTTGCCCCGGTTCAGGCGGCGCTGGCGTTGTTTCTTGCCCTGTTGGTGAACCAGAAGATTCCCGGCGTCACGATTTTCCGCGCGGTCTACTTCATGCCCGTCGTGCTGTCGGTTGTGGTGGTGGCGTTGCTCTGGCGGTTTATTTATGCGGCGGATAACGGGCTCCTGAACAGCCTTTTGAGTTACATGAGCTTCGGGCTGTTCCAGCCAGTCGACTGGCTGGGCAGAACCGATACCGCCCTGTGGGCCATCCTCGTCATGTCCGTCTGGCAGGGGGTCGGTTTTCACATGGTCATATGGCTTTCCGGCCTGCAAACTATCTCTCCGGATCTTTACGAGGCAGCCGATATCGAAGGCGCGAGCCGCTGGCAGAAGTTCAGCATGATAACCTGGCCGCTGCTGCGCAACACGGCCGTGCTAATTATCATCGTCATTACCATGCAGGCTTTTGCCCTTTTTGCGCAGATCGATGTGATGACCAAAGGCGGCCCCCGCGATTCGACGCAAAGCATCGTCTATCAGGCGGTTGAGCGGGGATATCGACAGCAGGACATCGCGGCAGGTTCGGCAATCTCGGTCGTCCTCTTCCTGCTTGTCCTGTGCATCTCACTGACCCAACGATACCTGACAAGGGAGAAGCAATGATGCAGGCCGGACAACGCAAGAGCCTCGCTTTTCTCATCGGCAACTATGTGCTCATGCTCGCTTTCGCGGCGATCTTCATTTTGCCTCTCTTGTTCATGGGCTTCTCGTCGCTGAAACCGAACGACCAGCTGCTCAGTGATGCGACCTCGATACGCGCTTTCCTGCCGGTTGGAGATCTGTCGCTTGAAAACTACACCGCGGCTTTCGCCCGGGCGCCGATTGCGACCTTCATATTCAACTCGGTTCTGGTAACGGCCGTTACCGTGTTTCTCGCCCTGCTGCTTGGCTCGCTTGCCGCATTCGCCTTCACCTTTTTGAACTGGCGCGGAAAGGATGTTCTCTTTTCGATCATCCTCGCCACGCTCATCATTCCCTTTGAAACCATTGCCGTGCCGCTGCTGCTGGAAGTCAACAATCTGCCATGGATCGGCAGCAACGGGTTTACCTGGGGATGGCTCAATTCGTGGCATGTGCAGATCATCCCATGGATCGCAGACGGGCTGACGATTTTCCTTTTCGTGCAATATTTCAAGGATCTGCCGAAGGAATTGCTGGAGGCGGCGCGCATCGACGGGGCCGGCTGGCTGCGGATTTACGCACAGGTGGTGATGCCGCTCAGCGGCCCGGTCATCGCAACGGCTGCGATCCTGAAGTTTCTCGTCATGTACAGCCAGCAATATCTATGGCCGCTTCTCGTTACCCAGTCCGAGGCCTACAGGCCGGTGATGGTGGGGCTGCAGTATTTCTTCCAGCTCAACACACCCTGGGGTGAGGTGATGGCCTATCTCACCATCATCACGCTGCCGGTGCTGATCTTTTATCTCTGCCTGCAGAGGCTGTTCATCTCCAGTATCGCGGCAAGCGGGATAAAGGGATAGCGCCTCATCCTGCACGGGGTGAAGGCCTGACACAGGGCTTTAGTGAGAATACACTGGGACTTGCGGGAGCTTGCTGCATTCCATTAGCGCCGAATATTCTGGCCAACCCGGAGGCTGTTGTGTTTTCTTACGAACTTGAACGCTGAACGGCGCCCGGCAGATCGTCGTTCCAGATTGGCTGATTACACTGCCATTAAAATCGAATGTTTGACCGGGAAGAGCAGTCGCCCGAGAGTTGATCTTAAGCGCCCTGCGAGATTTGCCCTTCTCACATTCATGGTTTGCGCCGCTCTGAAGGATGAGGCCGATGAAAATGAGATTTTTCTGTGAGGCTGTTGTTGCCTTGATGTTTTCCACCGCAATCGCCTCCGCCCAGCAGGCGTCCGACACGGTGGCGCCGGAAAAGGCAACCGGGCTTGCCACCGCCAAACGTGTCGAGTCGAAGAACTTCATGGTCGCCGCAGCCAATCCGCTCGCGACCAAAGCGGGGCACGACGTGATCGCCGCGGGCGGCAACGCCATAGATGCGATGGTGGCGGTGCAGACTGTGCTGGGCCTCGTTGAACCGCAGAGTTCCGGTCTCGGCGGCGGCGCCTTCCTCGTCTATTACCACGCTAAAAGCGGCAGGCTGACGACGTTGGACGGCCGGGAGACGGCACCGTTGGAAGCCACGCCAAAGCTCTTCCTGGATGACAAAGGTCAGCCGCTTAAATTCATGAACGCAGTCATCGGCGGTCGTTCCGTTGGCACGCCGGGAACGGTGCGACTTCTGGAGGAAGCTCACAAACGCTATGGAAAGGCCGAATGGGCAAGCTTGCTGAAGCCTGCGGAAACGCTGGCGACCGAAGGTTTTCAGGTGTCGCCGCGCCTTGCCTCTCTGATCGCATCAGAGGGTGACCGGCTGAAGACATATCCAGAGGCACGGTCCTATTTCTTCGACACCTCCGGGGCCGCGCTGCAGGCCGGTGCTCGGTTGAAGAACCCGGCCTATGCCGAGACGCTTGCAGCGATCGCCAAGGGCGGCGCCGATGCCTTTTACAAGGGGAAAATTGCCGAGGCGATCGTCAAGACCGTGCGCGAGGCAGCCGACAATCCTGGCGTGCTGTCGCTTTCCGATCTTTCCAACTATCGCGTCATCGAGCGCGAGCCAGTGTGCTTTGTCTATCGTGCACTTGACGTTTGCGGCATGGGACCGCCATCGTCAGGCGGCATCGCCATAGGCCAGATGCTCGGCATGGCGGAGAATTTCGATCTCAGGTCGCTGGGGCCGAAAAATGTCGAAAGCTGGCGCATTATCGGCGACGCGCAGCGTCTCGCCTTCGCCGACCGCGAGCGTTACGTCGCTGACACCGATTTCGTGCCGCTACCGGTCAAGGGCATGCTGGACAAGACCTATCTAGGCGAGAGGGCAAAGCTGCTCGACGGCGACAAGGCGCTGGCCAAAGACGCGGTCAAGGCCGGTGAGCCGGAATGGGACCACGCGCTGCTTTTCGGCCGGGATGCCGCGCTTGAGTTGCCGTCGACGAGCCATTTCGTCATCGTCGACAAGGAAGGCAACGTGGTCTCGATGACGACGACGATCGAAAGCGGCTTCGGCTCGCGTCTGATGACGAATGGCTTCCTGCTGAACAACGAGTTGACGGACTTTTCCTTCAAGACGCATGACGGTGGTCTGCCGATCGCCAACCGCGTCGAACCCGGTAAACGACCGCGCTCCTCCATGGCCCCCACTATCGTGATGAAGGATGGAAAACCGCTGCTCGCCATTGGTTCGCCCGGAGGAAGCCAGATCATCGGCTATGTGGCGCAGGCGCTGATCGCCTATATCGACTGGGGCATGCCGGTGGAAGTGATCGTCGCCCAGCCGCATCTCATCAACCGGTTCGGTACCTATGACATCGAGGCCGGCACCAGCGCGGAAGAACTGGCCGGTCCGCTGAAGGCGCTTGGTTACGAGGTGAAACCGGGTGAGATGAATTCCGGTCTGCATGCTGTCGAAATCACCGCCGAAGGCTTGGCCGGCAGCGCCGACCCACGACGCGAGGGAGTGGTGATGGGGGAGTGAACGCTCAGCCTGCGGAAAAACGGCGGCCTGAAGAGACTGAGCATAGCGTTCGTGTGGAGGTTAGATGATTACCCCGCAGGGTGTTCTGTTTTAGCGAGGAAATCGTCGGGGAACTGGTAACAACCAACGCCGTTCGATGTTTGCACGACCAATGGAGGAAGGCATGAAAAACTTCGCCCTTTATTACTGGCCAGTTCCTTTTAGAGGTCAGTTCATCCGCGGAATTCTAGCCCATTGTGGGTACTCCTGGGATGAACACGATGCCGATGCGATTGAAAATATTATGGATTGTGCGGTGGAAAAGCAGCCGGTTGCCTTCATGGGGCCACCGGTTCTGATTGACCGTGAGCGCAATTTCGCGATCTCCCAGATGCCGGCGATCGCCATCTACCTGGGTGAGCGGCTGGATATGTTGCCGACAACTATTGAGCGCCGCGCACTCAGCGCCAAGATCGTTAACGATGCCAACGATGTCCTTGATGAGTTGACTCTCAACGGCGGGCGCGAAATGTGGACACCTGAAAAATGGGAAGGGTTCGTCCCACGCCTGCAAAAATGGATCCGTATTTTCGCGGATACCGGGGCACGAAACGGCTTAAGCCCTACTTCTGGCTTTATGCTCGGAACAGAAAAGATTGGCGTAGCAGATATAGCGACTGCAATCCTTTGGACTACGGTCGCCGACCGGTTCCCTGTCATTCAGGGCATCATTGAGGATACGTCACCTACAATCTGGGGCCTTTCCAGAAGAGTGGTAGCCACAACTTCGCTGGCCGCCTTGAACGATAAAAGTTTCGAGGAATACGGCAACGCTTATTGCGGAGGAGAGATTGAGAAATCGCTCCGAAAGGTAACGGGTTGATTCACGTCTGCGCGGCGCCATCGCTTTGTCTGCCATCCAGCCGGACAAAAGTCTTGAAGAGATACGCACCCCCGACGCACCATTTCACAGCCACGAAGTTGAAAGGAACCCGAACCAACACCAATGTCATTACAGAAGTCCGATGGCGCAAGCCTACCTCTTTTCAAAAGCGGAGCCGATGATCTTCCGCGAGAGAACGACGCCAAAGAACCGGCACAATCCATTTGTCACTCAGCAGGCTGCAGACTCCGTTTGACGGAATGGGTCTGAAGTGTCTGTCGTCCTCTGATCCGCGCGATGGCCTGCATCGATCTGTACATGGCAAGGCGCGATGGCGTGTACCTTTGCCCAGCAGTCGATGCTGGTTTGAGAAAGATTGGAGATGAGCATGGCCGTCGAACCAGACAGCGCGGGTGTGCACTTCCCTCCGCCCTTCATCCATCTAGGAGCGCTGCTGTTGGGGGTTGGCGGCAGAGCGTTTCGTCGCGCGCCGGGCTCGTTCGACATTGACTGGCGGCTGATAGTTGTGAACGCTGCTTTAAACCCATGTCGGTCCGAGCGCGCACTAACAATATCCTCGCCAGTGCGGCCGACCGCTACAGTGGACGTGGCGGTCGGCGTGCCGGAAAGCGGCGATCACTGCCCGGAACTGATGGCGTTCTGTTCGGAAATTTCCCGTGGCCAGCGGGTCGAAATCGAGCGAATGAACGCAATCGACGAACGCCTCAGCGCAAGGATTGGCAGCGCGCAGAGATGATTGCTCCACCATGGCTCTGTCGCGTCGGACAGCTGATATGCCACCGGTTATCACGGGTCAGCTTTTGGCAGACCTTCTCCAAGCATCATTGTCTGCAGCGGCTCGCGCGCCATATTCTCTTCTATCTGCCGATGCCCCGGCGTATCGGGCAGCGCCTTCTTGAAGTTCGCCGCATAGTCGCCCGGCATGTTCGGCGGCATCATCGGCTCGTATTTATCGACAATTGACTGGATAATAACAGGGCCATCCTCGGCGAACGCCGCGTCAAGGACCGGTTCTATCTCGTCAAACCCGGAAATCGTAAAACCCTTTCCACCCATTGCATCGGCCGCTTTGGCAAAGTCTATGGGTGCGAGTTCGCATGCGAATTGCGGATGGCCGAGGAACATCATCTGCTCCCATGCAATCTGATTCAGCATCCCATTGCAGATAACCAGAATCTTCAGAGGCAACCGATGCCGGACGGCGGTGGAGAATTCGCCGAGTTGCATGGCAAGCCCGCCATCGCCCACAACCGCATATACGTTACGCCCGGAATAGGCCAATCCGGCGGCAATGGCGTAGGGCAAGCCGGAGGCCATCGAGGCGAGCGCACCCGAAACGGCAAAGGCGTTGCTGGTTTTCAAGTCGATGTGACGCGCAGCCAGTTCCGTGTTCTGACCGGAATCGGTCACAAGCATTCCGTCTCCATCGATACGCCTGCCGAAGGCACGCACCACTGGCTGCGGTTTCAACTGTGTTGATTGCTCCGATGTCAGGGCGTCCATCTGTTCGCGCCAGGTGTGCATCCCTTTCCGCGCGGCTTCCAGAAAACTCCGGTCGCTCTTTTTTTCCAGCAGGGAATTCAACCGGTTCAGTATGTCACCTGCGTCACCCACCAGGCCACACTGCACGGGATGCCGAAGTCCGATTCGCTGCGGGTCAAGATCGATCTGAACCGCCTTGACTGTATTTGGATCGGGATAAAATTCGATGTAAGGAAATGTCGACCCCACGATAAGCAGGGTATCGCAATTTTTCATGATGTCCTGGGAGGCGGAGGTTCCCAGAATGCCAATTCCGCCGGTGGTGAAGGGGTCGTCATCATCCATGACCGTCTTGCCCAGAAGAGCTTTCGCCACCGGCGCGCCAAGCAGTTCGGCTGTTCGCTTCAATTCTTTCTCAGCGCCAAGGGCACCGCGTCCGGCAAGTATCGCAACCCTACTGCCACGATTGAGCAAGGATGCCGCCTCGTGGATGAGTTCGTCAGCGGGTTTCGGACGATACGCGAACCAGTCATTCGGAACATGCCTGGGCAGGTTACGGCGAGACCGTCCTTCCTCGGCTGGCTTTTCCTGCGTGTCGTTTGCTATCGAGAGATGCGCCACGCCGCGCGATCGCCGTGCGGCAGGCGAGGCTGGCGACATTTTCCATATGCGCAGCATCGCTGACGACGGTGTTATAAATGCTGACATCCTCAAAAACGCGGGTCAGGTTGACGTCCTGCTGCATGAAAGTTTCGATCAGGTCGTGATATTGCATCCCGGTGATCGCGAGGACAGGAACCTGGTCCAGCTTGGCGTCATAAAGACCGGTCAGAAGATTGGTGCCACCGGGACCCGAAGTGGCAAGACAGACGCCGAGCCTGCCGGTCCATTTGGCATAGGCCGTCGCCATGAAGGCAGCGGATTGCTCGTGTCGGGCCTGGACAAACCTTATCGCATCCTGACGTTTGCGAAGCGCCTCCATGACGCCATTGATGCCGTCTCCCGGAAGGCCGAAGATCGTGTCGACCTTCCATTCGATCAAGGTTTCCACCAGAACGTCTGCTGCGGTCGTCATGATCAGTTCCTCAACTCTCGGCGGTCGTTCCAGACTGGCCATCGAAAGCGGTCATGAAACGTCCTGTCCCGTCAGGGAGTAAAACAAGGAAATCCCCACGACGCGCGGGGATTTCCAGTCTGTCAGCGTTAGGAGTTTTTGTGGCTCTGTTGACCCGCCTTCACATGTTGCTCATGCGTGCCACCGCGGGTCTTGCCATTGTCGTCATTATTGGAGGCCGATGCCGACTGCGAACGCTTGTCGCTGTTCTTGTGGCTCTGCTGGCCGGCCTTCACGTGCTGTTCGTGCGTACCACCTTGATTTGGCATGATATGTCACTCCTCATATGGTGATTTTTCACTTGCGCACCCTGTGGCGCGCCCTAGACCAACCATGCCGCGCCACGGGAGTTCCGAGATTTAATATTTCGTGAGGAGCTATTGACGGAACGGCCCCGAGCCCGGCTGTCGCGCGCAGGGCCGTCGCAATCGCCGTCTGTACACTTGCGTACGTCTACCTTTGGAGGTTTCCCTGTAGCCGGAATTTTCCTGAACGACAGCAATATCGTTAAGGCAGCGGACAACACTGTTGTGTCCGCGGAACACGACCCTGCTCTACGCCGTGCAGACGTCGCCCGACCCAGCACCTCGCCGTCGGAGCTTGCGGCGTTTCTATATTTCGGTGCATCCCTAAATTACTTGCGCGCAGGATAAAACGTAGCCGGCGGACGGGAACAAACCTCTGCAAGCAAGGTTCGGGTCGCTCCACGGAACCTGTACCCGGAGAGGTGTAACATGACCAGGAAAACGCTCTGCATTCCTGAAGAAAACCGCAGCCATCACGATCCCGGCGACAATGGCCGTCAGAGCACAGAAGATCCCTCTTCCGACAACACCCAGACAAACCGATAGGCAACATCAAAACAGACACGACACATAAAGGCCAGCAGCAGGACAGGTAGGGTCCCCTGTTCCGGGCAGGCGAGCTGGTTGCACCAACCTTTTTCCGGGCTCCTCGCAGTCTGAGATCAATACGTTCCCTGGAGGCGCCAAATGCGGATTCTTGCCGTCACGGCCGAAATGTTTCCATTCGTCAAAACCGGCGGATTGGCCGATGCGGCAGGCGCTCTGCCGGAGGCACTAGCAAGACACGGCGCGGAAGTTCGTACATTGCTACCCCTCTACCGTAGGCTCACGCCGCTCGTCCGCGGCAAGAAGCCGTGTCTGGTCGCCAATATTCTAAAGCAAGCGGTATCGGTTTACTCCCTTGACGCCGACGGTCACAAGCTTCTGCTTCTTGAAGCGGCAGACCTGTTTGACAGGGAAGGTCCTCCCTATGGCATGAATGGCAAACCTTTTGCCGACAATGATCTGCGCTTTGCGGTCCTGTCCAAGGCGGCGGCGGAAATTGCCCTCGGCGCGATTGACGACTGGAAGCCTGATCTTGTTCATGCCCATGACTGGCACGCGGCCTTGACCTGCGTTTATATCGCGGAGTCGGCGGCGACGGTGCCCTCCGTCCTCACCCTTCACAATCTCGCATTTCAGGGACAATATCCACTCGAGCGGGCGGGTATGCTTGAGTTGCCCCAACATCTCTGTACCGTCGATTGCCTCGAATATTATGGCGACCTGTCGTTTTTAAAGGGTGGCCTGACGACCGCGTCGGCCGTAACGACAGTAAGCCCCACTTACGCAAGAGAAATTCTGACACCGGAAATGGGAATGGGTATGCACGGCGTGCTTGCCACGCGGCGCGAGGACCTGCGTGGCATCGTCAACGGTGTCGACCAGGAAGTCTGGGACCCGGCAACAGACCCCTACATTCTTACAAATTTCACGGCTGCGACGGCCACGCGCCGGAGCCTTAACAAATATGCCTTGCTTCAGGCCCTTGGCCTCGCCCCGACCCAAGGCCCTGTTTTCGGTGTGGTCAGCCGTCTGACCTGGCAAAAGGGCATCGACCTCCTCCCTCAGGTCGTTCCACTTATCATTGCGAGAAAAGGAAGATTGGTGATTCACGGAGAAGGCGACACCGCACTGGAAGACAGCTTGCGCGCGCTGGCAAAACGTTATCCTGAACTGGTCTGCGCCCATATCGGTTACGATGAGCGTCTGGCGCATATGATTCAGGCTGGCTCAGACTTCATTATCCAGCCTTCACGGTTCGAACCCTGCGGCCTGACACAGCTTTACGCCCTGCGATACGGCGCACTGCCCATCGTCAGCCGCACTGGTGGGCTAGCGGAAACCATCATCGATGCGAATGACGCAGCCATTGAGGCGGGCGTGGCAACAGGCTTTCAATTCGAGCCCGCAAATGAGGACGATCTACGCGCGGCGCTCGATCGTGCCATCAGTGCCTATAGTGACCGAGAACTTTTCAGACGGCTTCAGGCACAAGCCATGCGGGCCAATTTTTCCTGGGACAAGAGTGCCGCACAGTATATGGCGCTTTTTGAAAGCCTTGTCGGCGACAACAGGCCCAAAACGGGTGCTGTCGCCGATATTAGGCCCGAGACTTTTGCAAAGATAAGAGCTGACAGACGGCAGGCGGGAACCCTGGGATCACCAACAGGTCAGGCCACTGGCAACAGGAGGCTTTGATGATGAATGCAGCGAATTACCGCAAATGGGGCGCGCAGCGCAATCAATCCGGCGACACGGATTTCAGCATCTGGGCACCCGCCTCAGCAGCGGTGAAACTGTGGCTGAACGATGCGGAATTCGACATGCAAACGGCTAGTGATGGCTGGCACCACATCACAAAACGCGCCCTCCCCGGCGATCGCTATTGCTTCGTGCTGGCCGACCGGACGAGGGTTGCAGATCCCGCTTCCAATCAGCAACAGGTAGGCCCGCTTGGCCCCTCCCTGATCGTCAACCATGATTTCGCCTGGAAAAACCCGGACTGGAAGGGCCGACCGTGGCACGAAACAGTCGTCTATGAGCTCCATATCGGGACTTTTACACCCGAGGGCACCTTTGCGGCCGCGGCGGAGAAACTTGAATATCTCGCAGACGTGGGCATTACCGCGATCGAACTCATGCCGCTTGCGACCTTTGCTGGAAGTCGCGGCTGGGGTTACGACGGCGTCCTGCAATTTTCACCCCAACGGGATTATGGCTCCCCAGACGAGCTCAAGGCCTTCATTGATCAAGCCCATGGCCACGGTATCATGGTGCTGCTGGATGTCGTCTACAATCACTTCGGCCCCGCAGGAAATACGCTTCAGGCCTACGCGCCGGCATTTTTCAAGAAGGATGAGACACCATGGGGACCGGCGCCGGACTTCAACCGGGCCGAAGTTCGGTCATTCTTTCTTCAGAACGCATTCTACTGGCTCGAGACCTATCGCTTCGACGGATTGCGGATCGATGCCGCTGATCATCTCGCTGGCGGCGGCGGAGAGGTCGATTTCCTCATCGAGATGGCGCGAGAGGTGAAGCGGACAATAAGAAACAGGCATGTGCATCTGGTCATAGAGGACGCGAGAAACGCGGCCTCGCCAATGACGCCCTTGGCTGATGGCACCGTCCTGATTGATGCGCCGTGGAACGATGACTTTCACCACGTCGTCCATGTTGCGACCACGAAGGAAAAGGGCGGCATCTATGGCGACTTCGCGGCACGGCCCTATGACAAGCTTTGCCGCTCGCTTGCGACCGGTTTTGTCTACCAGGGCGAACCGCGCCCTTCCCGGGATTTTGGCAGCAGCGGAGAACCGAGTGACCATCTGCCACCGCAACGATTCGTGAATTTTCTCCATAACCATGATCAGGCCGGAAACAGGTTACGCGGTGAAAGGCTTCGTGCCCTTATTGCGCTGCCCCTCTTTGAGACGCTTGAAACAATTCTACTCCTTTCCCCACAGACGCCGTTAATTTTCATGGGTGACGACCATGGCTCGGCCAACCCTTTTTTCTTTTTCTCCGACCATCCGGATGACGACCGAGAAAAGGAAATAGAAAATCGGCTTAAACAGGCGGAAATGTTCCAGGGAGAACTCCCACCCAATGCCCGGCAGCTGGTACGTGATCCAAACGATCCCCACACGATGCAGCTTTCGACTTTGAACTGGCAAGGGGCTGAAACGACCGATGGAAAACTGGCAAGGGCGAGGATGACCGCGTTGCTTTCAAAACGGCGCTGGCACATCTGGCCTCTCCTTTGCTCTCACTTCGAGAAAGGTGTTGTCCTCGAATGTGAGTCAAAATGCCTTGCAATCGACTGGCATTTCCAAATGGGACGGCTCCAGATGCGGGCAAATCTTTCGGCAAACACATGTGAGCTGCCGCCGGTAAAGGGAAAACTCCTTCACCAGTATGGCAGCATCAATAACACAAACTACGGAGGTTATGCGGCACAGTTTGCAGTTGACGGACCGCGCTCAGTCCAGATTTCGACGTAGCGACTCCCTCGCCCTGTTGACACGGCTTTTGATGGTGCCCACCCGGCAGCCGCAGATGGCGGCGGCATCGGCATAACCCGTCCCTGCCGCCACGAGCAGCAGAGCTTTTTTCTGGTCCTTGTCGAGATGGCGGATAGCCGCATGACCTCCTGATGCCGCACACGCCATTCCTTGCTGGCAGGGGTAATCCGGCCGCAAACCACAATCTTCACCGTGCGAGGTCCTCGATCACAAGTTCGATGGATTGTGGCTCGGCGCCATCTTTCGTCTGCACCGTCAAAACGCTGCCGGTGTTCAAAACACCCTCAAGCACGGTGCGTTCGTCTACAATGATCCTGATCACCTTGGGGGTCGCAGCTTCGATGTTCAGGCTGTTGCTGGTTTCGTACTCAACTGGCTGGGTCAAGGCTGGCCTCCGGATCGTGGAAAGATAGGCGGTCTAACTTCGCTCCGGCAAGCTTGTTCCCTCTCTAACGGCGCACCGCCAGCCGCCATCGCTCGAACAGCCCCGGAACTTTGACGATGGGGCCGGGTTAGGCGTGAACCCGGCGCACCCGCTGCTCCACCGATCCAGAAGGAACACCGATCATGAAGGCACTGACTTGGCACGGCAAACACGACATTCGCTGTGAGAGCGTCCCTGATCCGCAAATCGAGGACGGCCGCGACGCGATCATCAAGGTGACCGCCTGCGCAATCTGCGGTTCCGATCTTCATCTCTACAACGGGATCATGCCCGACATGCATGGTGGCGATATAATGGGCCACGAGACTATGGGCGAAGTCGTCGATGTCGGTAGGGACAATAAGACGCTGAAGGTCGGAGACCGGGTTGTCGTTCCCTTCACGATTGCCTGTGGAGAGTGTTTCTTCTGCAAAAGAGGGTTTTACTCCGGCTGCGAGCGCAGCAACCCCAACCCCCATAAGGTCCGGGAAATGTGGGGAAACTCCCCCGCCGGGCTGTTCGGCTACACGCACCTTCTGGGAGGTTTCAGCGGCGGCCAGGCCGAATATATGCGCGTTCCCTATGCCGATGTCGGGCCTATCAAGGTTCCCGACGGGCTGACAGACGAGCAGGTGCTGTTTCTGTCAGACATTTTCCCGACCGGTTACATGGCGGCGGATTTCTGTAATATCCAGCCCGGCGATACGATCGCGATCTGGGGCTGTGGTCCTGTCGGCCAGATGGCCATCCGCTCCGCCTTCCTGTTGGGTGCGGAACGGGTCATCGCTATCGATTCCGTGCCGGAACGGATCGCCCTTGCCGCCGCCGCCGGCGCGCTCACACTGAATTATCTGGATGACGATATTTACGAGCAGATCATGGAATTAACCCATGGCCGGGGCGCAGACGCCTGCATCGACGCCGTGGGGACGGAACCGGATCCGGCCGCCGGCTGGGATTCCCGTCTTGACCGTATCAAGGTGGCGACATTCATGGGGACGGACCGCCCGCATGTGCTGCGGCAGGCTATTTATTGCTGCCGCAACTTCGGCACAGTCTCGATCGTCGGCGTCTATGGCGGTTTTCTCGACAAAATCCCGATGGGCTCCGCGATCAATCGCGGCCTGACATTCCGGATGGCTCAGACACCGGTGCAGGCCTATCTGCCCACCCTTATGGGTCGGATCGAGAAGGGAGAGATCGACCCCTCCTTCGTCATCACCCACCGCGCCACCCTCGATGAAGGTCCTGATCTTTATAAAACATTCAGCCACCGCGACGACGGCTGTATCAAAGTCGTCCTGAAGCCATAGGAGAAGAATCATGCCTGCGGAAAAATCAATCAAAGGCCTTGCTGTCGTCACCGGCGCCTCCTCAGGCATCGGTTACGAACTGGCAAGATGCGCGGCGCGGGACGGCTACAATCTCATCATCGTGGCTGACGAGGCGGAAATCGAAACGGCGGCGACACAGTTGCGGGCAGCGGGAACGGAAGTGGAGGCCGTGCAAGCCGACCTTTCGACACAGGCAGGCGTGGAAAAACTTCTCTCCCGCATAGCGACGAAAGAGTGGCCGGTCGATCTGCTGTTTGCGAACGCGGGACAGGGGCTGGGCAACGGTTTTCTCGATCAGAAAATGGATGCGGTCCAGCGGGTGATAGCCACCAATATCAGCGGTACCGTTGCGCTGGTGCATGCGATCGGCAGCGGCATGCGCCAGCGCGGCAGCGGCCGGATTCTACTCACGGGCTCCATTGCCGGTTTCATGCCCGGCACCTTTCAGGCGGTCTATAACGCGACAAAAGCCTTCATTAATTCCTTCTCATTCGCACTTCGCGAAGAGCTGGATGGCACCGGGGTCACCGTCACGTGCCTGATGCCCGGCGCGACCGAGACAGCGTTTTTCGAGCGCGCGGACATGCTCGACACGGCGGTTGGCAAACAGAAGAAAGACGATCCCGGCTTCGTTGCACAAATCGGCTACGATGCGATGATGAATGGTGACGGAGACGTCGTGTCCGGCTGGAAGAACAAGCTGATATCGGCCGCGGCAAACGTGACCCCTTCGGATATTCTCGCGAAACAGCACCGCAAAATGGCTGCCCGGGAAGGAAAGTGACGCTGGGGCTTAAGAGGATCCTGTGAACCGCAGAGTGGATTGCGGAGGGAGGGGTCCAAAGAGCGTCGCCATACCCGCGGCGCGTTTCGCCAGGCTCATGATCTCGCGCAAGATTACAACGACTATCGGACCAGTCTTGCGGTCATTCAGACAACCCTGCTTTCCTGAAGTCGATATCGAGCGCTGCACGGATCGCATCAAGTGTTTTCATCGTGTCAAGTGATGCATCAAGCGGTCTGCAAGGACTTTCAAGGTCGCCGTCGCTGATACTGTAAGCGACCCCAGCAGCCTGATGGTAAAGCCCTTCGAAATGCGCGCCACGAGGTTCCGCGTATTTCAACCTGACAGTCCCGTCCAGCGACCACACTTCGAACGCGCCTGGCAAATGGAACTCGTTGACAAACCGGATCGAGCCCTCCGTGCCGACCATGGTCGCGCCGGTTGGCGTAAACCCATAAAGGGTCGTTGCCATGGTCCCCTGGCAGCCCCGGGAATTCATCATGGCTACAGCCAGCTGCCCATTCACTCCGGCCGGATCGGGACTTGCAACGCCGACGACCTTGGAAGGAACGCCAAGCAGCTTGCTTATTAACGACACTGGATACGTACCTAGATCAAGCAGCGGCCCGCCTGCCAGTTTTGGGTTGAAGATGCGGTGGTCACGCGGAAGATACTCGCCATATTCCGTGTAGACCGATTTGATGTCCCCAATAACGCCCGCATCAAGGACCTGCTGGACAATGTCGAATTTCGGCAGGAAATACGTCCAGAGCGCTTCTGCAAAAAAGACGCCTTTCTTACGAGCAGCAGTGACCATTTCGGCAGCCTGGGCATGATTCAGCGCCATCGGCTTTTCGACGAGCACGTGCTTACCGGCGTTGATCGCGAGCAGGACGTGCTCATGGTGCCAACCATGTGGGGTAGCCACATAGATAATATCGATATCGAGTGCTTGAACGAGCGCCTCGTAACTTCCATAAGCGTTCTCGACACCCCACTCAGATGCAAACCGCTTGGCAGTTTCTTCCGATCTCGAACCCACGGCCGCGATTACTTGCCGAGTGTGTGCCTTTACCGATTCTGTGAACTTTGCCGCTATCCAGCCAGTCCCCCAAATGCCCCAGCGCAGTGGAGGAGCGTCCAGGGGTGCTCGCAATCGGGACGGTGGAAGAGCGGTTGGAAATGTCATCTTAAATCTCCTCAAAAAGCCTCTCGATTGCTCAGGACGCCGTCTGTTCCCACTGGCCCGTTGCCAGAGACCGCTCCATGGCGTCAATAATCTGTTCGTTGGCCAGCCCGAATTCGAAATTCGGGTAACAGTCGGCATCGCGCATGATGCCTTCGATCAGGTCACGTACCTCTATAACCTTGACGTCGAAGTAGCCGAGGCCACCGCCAGCGAAATCAAAGCCGAAAAATGCCGAAAACTGCGGTACTTGGCTTCCCGCTAGGATCGTCTTGAATCCGCGGTCAGGCTTTGGGTCGTTGAAACGCGATATCTTCAGCTCGTTAAAGCGCTCTCCGTCCATGATGATTGTGCCCTCTGTCCCGGATATTTCCCAGTAGACGCCAAAGACCTTGCCAGCAGCTACGCGGGATGCCTCAATGGTGCCACCTGCGCCGGATTTGAAGCGGACCAGCGCCTGGATCTGATCCTCGTTCTCGACCATCGCGCGAGGCGCATCATTGCCCGCCTTTGCACCGTAACCCGAACCACCCCGTGGCACGGGCCTCGTTGGAAAAAACGTCTGACTTTGGGCGATGACGCTTTCAACCGGACCCAGCAGATATTGTGCAACGGAAATTACGTGGCTGCCGAGATCGCCCAGCGCCCCTGATCCTGCATCGCGACGCGTACAGCGCCACGAAAATGGCAAATCGGGATCATTGAAAAAGCCTTGATCGAACCAGCCGCGAAAGCGCATGGGCTGTCCGATATCGCCTCTGTCGATCAATTGCTTGGCCAACATTGCCGCCGGTGTCTTGATGTTGTTGAAGGCGACCATCGTCTTGACGCCTTTCTTTCGGGCAGCTGCAGCCATTTGCTCTGCCTCTGCCAGCGTCACGGAAAGTGGCTTTTCGCAGTAGACGTGCTTGCCTGCTTCTATCGCTGCAAGCGCCATTTCATGGTGCATGACGTTTGGCGAGGTGATGTCGACGATGTCGACATTGGGATCCTCAACCAGTCGCCGCCAGTCTCCGGTGCTTTTCTCGAAACCATATCGGGCGGCGGCATCGGCAGCCATTTCATCGCTCGCATCGGCGAGCATATAGAGATGCGGGATGGCCGCCAGATCACGATACAGCACGCCAGCACGACGGTAGGCGTCCGCATGGGCCTGGCCCATGAAGCCTGAACCGATCAGGCCGATATTGAGTTTTTTTGGGGTCATGGCCTCTCTCCATTTCAATCTGGTCTAGCTGCGAAAAGGTCGTGCATGTGAAAGAAGGCGCGAGTGACGGCAGGACGCGGCGGCGCTTGGGCGGGATCCTGCTCAGCCTCCACCACGAGCCAGCCCTTGTAGCCGCCGCGAACAAAGCGCACGATCGGACTGAAATCGACGTTACCATCGCCAGGAACAGTGAACATGCCGGCACGAACACCGTCGTTAAAGCTGAGGTCGCGGCTGCGAACATCCGTCATCACGGGAGTGCGCATATCCTTGAGATGAATGTGGTTGATGCGATCGCCGAAACGTTCGATCAGCCGTTCATACTCGAAACCACCACCGGCGGCATGGCCGGTATCGAGCAGAAGCCCAGCCTCCGCTCCCGTCTTGTCAAAGAGCGACGAAATCTCGTCGAAGGTTTCTGCGACCATCATCAGGTGGTGATGATAGGCGAGCACCAGCCCGTATTCTCCGCCAAGCCGCTTGCCGAACTCTGTCAGTCTCGCGGCGTAACCGCCAATATCATCCGCCGGCATGGTCAGGCGTTTCGACATCGGCGCATCGAGCGGCGCGCCTGGTGTCATCATCGCCACCTCGCCATAGACAAGCACACTGCTGCCCATGTCCCGCAGCAGGGCAGCGTGCGCGGCGACGCTTGCCATCTCCGCATCGACGCCGCGCTCGGCAAGTTCGCCGGAATACCAGCCTGATGCGAGTTGCAGGTCGCGGCTGTCCAGAAGCGGACGAAGCACGGCGGCGTCTCGGGGGAACTTGCGACCCAGCTCTACGCCTTGGTAGCCGATTGCTGCCGCATCGTTCAGGCAGGTTTCAAGCGATATGTCGCGTCCGAGATCCTCAAGCACGTCATTTACCCATGACAACGGGCTGACGGCAATTCTGACACCTTCTGGCAGGAGATCGGTGGTTGTCATAGTCGTTGCCTTCCTTTCTCAAGGATGCCAGTCGGCACTGATGTGGACGGGTGAGCCGGTTGTCATCGAAACGATCGCGGCCTCGGCAAGGCGTTGCGCCTCCAAGCCATCTCTTATCCCGGCGAGGGGTTTGGTACCCTTCTCGATCATATCGATGAAGGCGTGCATTTCCGCGAGATAGGCACCCGCAAAACGTTCGATGAAATAGTTCATGGGTATCGACGAATGAAAACCATTGGCGTCAGCGATCATGACGCCCCGTTGCGGGCGGTTTTCGACGTAGAGCACCTCGCTCGAGCACAGGGCCTCCAACCTCTGATCGTAACCGAATGGCGCACGCCGGCAATTTATCATCTGAACGAAGCGACCAGAAACCGATGTCAGTGTGATCATTGCCGTGTCGATATCGCCCGCCGCTTCGATTTCGGGGTCGATCAGGCTTTTTCCAACCGCGTAGACAATTGCGATTTCCTCTCCAAGAAGATAACGGGCCATGTCGAAATCATGGATCGCCTGGTCTCGAAACATGCCACCCGACCGCTCGACGTAGAAACGTGGCGGGGGCGACGGGTCGCGGGTGTGCATGACGATGTGCTCCAAGCGGCCTGCCTGACCACTCGCAATCCTGTCACGCACCAGACGATAATCCGGATCATATCGGCGTTGAAATCCAAGTAGGCAGGCCACACCGGCGTTTTCAACCTTGCTTGTGACATCTACGACGGTTGCAAAATCAAGGCTGACCGGTTTTTCACAGAACACGGCTTTGCCTGCCTGCGCCGCTCGCAAAAGCAGTTCCGCATGGGTATCAGTGGAACTCGCTATGACGATGCCTGTGATATCTGGGTCGGCAAAGACTTCTTCCGGCTCGCACAGCACGGCTCGGGTTTGGATTACGAGATGCTCGCGATGCTCGCTTGCTACGGGGTCAACGATGTATTTCAGGCGCGCTGAAGGGTGAGCAGCCGCGTTCAGGGCATGCACCTGCCCAATACGGCCTGCGCCAAAGACGGCGAGCTCAATCATGTTTGTAACCTCCCTTTTTCGAAACGCCCATGCCGTTCGAATGAGAAAGATGATAGCGTTAGGTTCTTGATGCGGTATTCTATTCTTGAAGAGATCTCGTCAAAATAGGGCCACCTGGAATGGGAAAAATCACGGCAAGGGACATCGCCAAGGCAGCAAACGTTTCGCTTTCCACCGTTGACCGTGTTCTTAACAATCGTGGCGGCGTCACCGACGCGAAGGAAAGACGCGTTATCGAATGGGCTCGAAAGCTCAAGATTGATCGCGCGCTCAATCAGCGGGCCGCACGAACCCTCAGGATTGCCGTTCTGCTTCAGCGTCCCGAAAACCCGTTTCACGCCTCAGTCCAGGCAAACTTCGAGGCGGCAGCGCGAGATTTTCCGCAGTTCAATCTGCAGTTTAGAATCCATCATATCGATCCGGTAAAGCCTCGTGCGACAGCCGGCCTGATCGGCAGCCTCATCAAGACATGCGATGGGATGGTGATTGTCAGCGCAGCGGATCCCGATATTGCTGCCGCATTGAGAGAATTTGGCACGTCGGGCAAGCCGGTTATCACGCTTGTCACTGACATCGCGGGCTCGGAGCGCTTTGCCTATGTTGGTCCCGACAACGTCAAGACAGGCAGGATTGCCGGCGATCTGATGGGCCGCCTTCTGGGGCGAGACGGTGGAGACGTCATTGTGATTTCTGGAATGCTCAGCATGATGGGACATGAGGAGCGTGAAGCCGGTTTCCGTGCCGTGCTAAATGAACGCTATCCCGATTGTCATGTGACCGAGGTGCTTGAAAGCTACGAGCGGGCTGAACTGGCTGGCGACTTAGTGTTTAGCGCCTTGAAGCGCAACAGCGCCATTCGCGGGATCTACAATGCGTCAGCTGGCGCATCAACCGTCCTGAATGCCGTGGATGCTGTAGGACGAGCGAATGAAATAGTGTTCATCACCCATGAATTGACGGACGAGAGACGGCAGTTGCTGCGACAGGGCTTGATCGATATCATCATCGATCAAGGACCCGCTTTCGAGGTGCAGACTGCCATTGGTGCGCTTGCAGCTTTCTTTGGGCGACAGGAAAGACCACCACCCTCACTCATAACGCCGGTCCAGATCCACACAATTGAAAACTGCTGAAATGGGCAGGCTGTTTGAGACGAACTGGAACATCCCCTGAACCATCAACCTTCACAGGTTCCTCAGATCTAAACAAACGGCATTAGGCAGCAACATTATCCAGTTCCGACAGTACCTCCGAGGGAAGCTCTATCGTGGCCGCTGCGAGGTTTTCCCGTAGATGGACTCGTGATGAAGTGCCAGGGATCAGGAGAATATTCGGCGATCGTTGGAGAAGCCATGCAAGGGCCACCTGCATCGGCGTGGCGTTAAGCCGGGCGGCGAGGCTCGACAGGGTCGAGGATTGCAGCGGTGAGAAGCCGCCAAGAGGAAAGAACGGGACATAGGCCACGCCTCGAGAGGCGAGCGTGTCGATTAAGGCTTCGTCCCGGCGATGCGCAAGGTTGTACTGGTTCTGCACACAGACGATCTCGGTGATCTTGCCGGCTTCCTCAACCTGCTTGGCCGTGACATTAGACAGTCCAATATGCCGGATCAGGCCTTGTTGCTTCAGCTCCGCCAGAACCTGAAGCGGCTCATCCAACGAGCCTTCGGCGGGACCATGCACGTCGAACATGGCGCGGAGGTTCACTACATCGAGCACATCGAGCCCGAGATTGCGGAGGTTGTCATGAACGGCCTGCGTCAGGCCGGCACGTGAAAATGACGCGTTCCACGAGGCGTCAGCTCCCCTGACTACGCCGACTTTCGTGACAATCACCAGGTCACTGCCATAGGGATGCAAGGCCTCGCGTATGATCTCGTTCGTGATATGCGGACCGTAGAAGTCGCTGGTGTCGATGTGATTGACGCCACTGTCCACAGCCTCGCGCAGAACGGCGATGGCCTCCCGACGATCACGCGGCGGGCCGAACACGCCTTTGCCCGCAAGCTGCATCGCGCCATAACCCAGCCGGCGCACCGCACGATCGCCAAGCTTGAAGGTTCCTGTATTTTCGATAGTGCTCATGGCTGTATCTCCTTTGTAGTCCTCAGAAATAGATGTTTGGCATATGTGGCACAAGAAGCTATAATCAGGACAAGCTGTCCGCCCTAACGGACAATCAGCCTCATGGTTTGGAGAACAGGATGTCGGACATTACGGACGTCAATGCGTTTCTGCTGGTGGCTCGATCCAGAGGTTTTCGGCAGGCCGCGCGCGAAAGTGGCATCAGTTCCTCCGCGTTGAGCGATGCGGTAAAACGCCTGGAAGAGGACATTGGGGTAAGGCTATTCAATCGCACCACTCGCAGCGTACTCCCGACGGAGGCCGGACGTCTCTTGATGGAGCGCACCGGACCTGCGTTTGCAGAAGTCGCATCGGCACTCGACGAGGTAAGAAGCAGCCGTGGCCGCCCCTCGGGGGAGCTCAGGCTAAATGTCCCGATGAGCGCGGCAAGGCTGGTCCTGCCTGCGATCGTGCCGCCGTTCTTGGCGGCCTATCCAGACATAAGGCTGGAAATCGTGACCGACGAGAATTTCGTCGACATCATAAAAAGCGGCTGCGATGCTGGCATCCGTTATGACGAACGGCTCGAGCAGGATATGGTGGCTTTGCCGATCGGCCCGCGTCAGCAGCGCTACGCCCTTGCCGCGTCGTCGCGTTATCTCGCAAGGAGGGGTGGACCGCAACATCCACGAGACCTGCTTTCGCATGATTGTATTCTAGGGCGGTTTTCGGGGCGTGCACTCCCCTCTTGGGAATTCGAACGCGATGGGGAGGAAGTCATCATAAATCCGAAAGGTAACCTCGTGGTCCAGTTCGGCGGCGGCACCGATCTTGGCATCGACGCAGCCATTGCCGGTTCTGGCATGATTTATATTTTCGAGGACTGGCTAAGGCCACACTTTGATCGAGGAGATCTGGTGCCGGTGATGGAAGAATGGTGGCTGCAGTTTTCGGGTCCGTTCCTCTATTACCCTGGGCGGCGCCTTGTGCCCGCGCCATTGCGCGCATTTATCGATTTCGTGAGGCAATCGCACAAGGTATGGATCGGGGCAGAATGAGCGGACGCTTCGGTTTGAACTTGAAGGTCGGTCCTCGCTCTTGATGGGAATCGAACCGGCGACACTGCTTTTAAGGGAGGCTCGGTTTCCAACGATATGTCGAGCGTCCACCATGGTGGACATGCGGTGAAACAGCGATCATGTGTCGAAAAAGAGCAACGCTCCATACCGACGCTCAATAGCATTGACGGCGAACCAGCGAACGGGGCCGAAATACTCGTGAAGGCCAAGCCTTTGCGGGGAACGAAGGAAGAGTTCGAAAACCATCCCTGCTGGAGTCAACACGGGTTCAACCCGCGTGCTGGCTTACATGAACTGTTGTCCCGACGACGTTGGACGGCCGGGAGACGGAACCGATGGAAGCCACGCCAAAGCTCAGGGTTAACATCGACGACCTCGCCCGAAGGTCTGGCATCGGGTAGTCTTGCCTCTACTCAATGGGACCTCTCGGAATACAGCCCACCTTAAGTTGGTGGAACTATCTTCGTCCGAAGTGAACCTCTCGAGCTGCATCACCCCACGTGTGGATCTCTATCGCGATACCGGCGAGAAGCCAAAACCGCAGATGTTTCCGGGGCAAGAAGTTCATGCTTTTCAGCAAACGCTGTGAACAGACCACGCGCCGTTTCTGCCTCAATCTCGCCACGAAGGGCTGCCTGACAGGCTTTTAAGGCAACGGAATGAGCGGTGTCTCTGAGTGACACCGGCCACTCGGCTAGGTGTCGGTAAGCATCCATTAAGGTACGAACTTCCGTCGGGAATCCCAAGCCGACAAGAATAGTAACTGGTTTGCTGAACATATCGGGTTTCATCGTTCTCTCCTTCCAACCCGTCATGTTGACGGGCGCCATCGCAATGGCGCCCTTGGACTTAGTTGACAAACTTACAGATCAAGCCGCCTTCTGTGCTTCAATCTGTGCCGGCGCCGCCGACGTCAGCGTGGGCGTGCACTGAATCGAGATCTTGCGCGGCTTCAATGCCTCGGGAATCTCGCGGACAAGCTCGATCGACAGGAGACCGTTATTCAAACCCGCTCCGCTCACACGGACATGGTCGGCGAGTTCGAAACGATGTTCGAACGGGCGACCAGCGATGCCGCGATGCAGGTAGCCATCCGAGGGTGCCTCCTGCCTCTTGCCAGCAACAGTGAGCAGGTTGGATTGGAAACTGACGTCGAGATCATCTTGGGCAAAGCCCGCCACCGCAATCGAGATACGATATGAATCGTCCCCTGTTTTGACGATGTCATATGGCGGCCAGTCGTTCGTCGAACGGGCACGCTGAGCGTTTTCCAGAAGATTGAAGATCCGGTCGAAACCAACGCTCGAGCGGTAGAGTGGTGCATAGTCGTAAGATGTTGCCATAGCCATATCCTCCTTGAAGCAACATGGGTACGGGAGTGCCAAAAGCGGCGCTCCCGGCAATGCCAACCCTGTCTTAAGCGGCTGGCGGCAGACGATTTGGTTTTGGTGATTTTCCGATTCAAGATCTGCTGCGGAAAAAATTTACCGAATTCGCACTATCCGGCTGTCAATGTACCGATCGACTGAGAACACGATGCGGATAAGCCGCCTTGAACTGCGAGATCATCTCGCAAGCTTGCTGCAATACCCGCTCGGCGGTTTCGGGAGTGTCGCGTGCCAGTTCATCGGCGTTTACGCGGATGGCTTCCGCCATATTCGCAGACATCAATGCAAATCGCCCCTCACCGTAGACAAGGGCCTCCTGCGAGGCGGTCTCAAGCCATCGCGCAAAATCGACAATAATCTCTTCCCTCTCGGCGATGCTAGCGTCCTTGATGATCTTAATGTCCTCTTCCATTTGGTCTCACTCCATACAGACGTGGGAAAGCGACCGGGCTCATCAAGCCCCGATCGCCGGGTGAGCTAGGAAGTGGACATGTCCGATTCAAGCCTGGTGCAGCTTGAACTCACCGTCGACACGCCGCCATTCTGCGGCGGCGTCCAACCCAGCCTCGAACATCGTCTGACGAAGCGCCTTAACAGATGCGCGGATGAAGATACGCTTTCCTGCCAAACGAGCTCCTGCCATGGAACCAATATGGGAGCCGCACATTATTAGTTGCCGCAAAATCAGGAATCCTCATGACAGATGACCCTCAGACCCGACAAGACGCCAGAGATGCAGGGAACCGTCTCGTTGCTGGTCATGCTTCTGAAGATCCATTCGCGGCGGCGTTCAAAGCCACGCGTATGCCCATGCTCATCACCGATCCGCGTCAACCTGACAACCCGATTATCTTCTGTAATACGGCGTTCTCTAAGTTGACCGGCTATTCCAACGAGGAGCTAATCGGAAAGAACTGCCGTCTCCTTCAGGGACCGAATACCGATCCGAAAGCTGTGCAGAAGCTTCGCGAAGCCGTTGCGGCAGCGCAGGATCTGTCAATCGATATCCTAAATTACCGGAAAGATGGATCAGAATTCTGGAACGCCCTCTTCGTCAGTCCGGTTCGCGATGCCTCAGGAACGGTCATCTATTTCTTCGCCTCGCAACTCGACTTCACAAATATCAAGAGCAAGGAAGCGAAGCTCGCCCAGGCACGTCATACCGCCGAAGAAGAAGTTGCGTTGCGAACCGCGGCTCTGACAGATGCTCTTCGAGCGAAAACGGCCTTGGTTCACGAGGTCGATCATAGGGTGAAAAACAACCTGCTGACGATTGCGTCGATCGTGAAACTTCAAGCGCGTATGACTGAGAATGATGTCGTTGAGCGAACACTCATGTCAGTGCTCAATCGGGTCGAAGCTCTAAGCACGGTTCAGCGTAAACTCTTGAACGACGAAGAGGTCGGCTATTTCGACGTCGCAGATTTCGCAAACACCCTTATGCTTGACAAGATAGGTGCGCTTAAGCGCCCCGACATCCAGCTCACGACAGATCTTCACGAAGTCGTAGTCCCGGCGACTAAGGCATCTCCGCTGGCCCTGATCATAAACGAGCTCGTCGGCGACGCCATCCGCAGGGGTCTGAGTGACGGCGGTGGCAAAATCCATCTCGAGATAAGGCGGCTGAACGGGCACTTCTTGATGCGGGTCATCGACACCGTTTCGCTAGTAGAGGTAGACAAAGAAGAGGAGGCTTTCAGCCAGAAGATGCTTCAGGCGTGTCTCCTGCAACTTCGCGCCAAGATGGACCGGAAGATTACCGGTCACAAAACAGACGTTAGCGTCGAACTGTCGGTGAAAGACTGAGAGGATTTGTCTTGAATATTCTGATTGTCGAGGACGAGGTCCTCCTGGCTATGGAGCTGGAAAGCGAAGTGGAAGATGCCGGCCATCATGTCGTCGGGACGGCCGCTGACAGCCGGGAAGCAATCGAACTCGCTGAAGCGACCTCGCCGCAATTTGCTTTTGTCGATATTCAGTTGCTCGACGGCCCGACAGGCATCGATGTCGGCCGCTACCTGTCGGAGAAAACAATACCCTTCGTTTTCGTGTCAGGTAATCTCAAGCGTATACCAGACGATTTTGCCGGAGGACTCGGGGCGATCGAGAAGCCTTACACAATGAACGGGTTGCAGAACGCCATGCAGTTTCTTCAAAGTTTTGTCGATGGAGGCCCCACGTCCGTAGTTCCGCCGAGCCTTGTCCTTTCGCCCGCCGTCCTTGCGGCTCTAGCTTCACGATCAACTTCGCGTCCGCGCGGTTAAGGAAACCCAGTGAGTTCACCATCGGAGCGCATCGGCGCTGTTCGAGATTCAGGTCTGCTTGAAGCTCCGGTTCAGTCGGAATTCCAGGACATTATCGAGGTCGTCAAAGCGGGGCTGAACTGTCCTGTGGCGCTTGTGTCGATACTCGATGAAGATCGTCAGGTTTTCATCGCTCACCTCGGCTTGCCGGAAAAATGGGCCGAGGCGGCTGAGACCCCCCTGACGCACTCATTCTGTCAACATGTCGTCCGCGATAAACAGCCTCTGATCATAGGTGACGCAACGATCCACGATCTTGTCCGGAACAATCTGGCCATCACGGATCTTGGCGTGATCTCCTACATGGGGGTTCCAGTTACGTTGCCGGACGGAATGGTGATCGGGGCGTTGGCTGCGATCGATGGTGAGCCACGTACTTGGACGGAGAGCGAGCTCGAGTTGCTCAGTCGGATCGGCAAGCTGGTTTCGAACCAGATCGCCACTTTTCTATCCGAGCGTCGATGGAGTTCGCTTTTCGAGCAGCTCGAGGAAGGCATTATCGTCGGCTCAGTTGTTCGGGATATCGATGGCAAGATCGTCGACTGGCGGTATGAAACGGTCAATCCCGCTTGGAGTGAACTGGTAGGCTATCCTGACCAAAACGTGTCAGGCCGTACAATGTGTGAGATTTTCCCGAGTTTTGAACAGGAGTGGGTTTCCGACGTCGCAGACGTGGTCGAAACCGGCCAGAATAAACGGTTTACCCGGAAAGTTGGCTCGCTTGGCCGCTGGTTCGATGGCTACGTACAAGCCACCGGTAATGATAAGTTTGTCATCATCTTTGTCGAGGTGACAGACCGAATGCGGGCGCTGGAGGCACTTCAGGAGAGCGAGACAAAACTGCGGCTCATCGTCGAGGGGGCGAAAGACTACACAATTCTGACAGTGGATAACGAGCACCGCATTACCAGCTGGTTTGGCGGGGCACAGGAAACGTTTGGCTGGTCGGAAGCGGAGATGCTCGGCCGGCCGTTCGCAGAGCTCTTTACGGTTGAGGATCGCGCGGCAGACGTTCCGGCTAGGGAAGTGCGGAAAGCCGCAGCAGAAGGCCTCGCAGTCGATCGGCGATGGCACCAGACAGCGGACGGATCAAAGGTGTTTCTCGACGGGACCCTTCGCCCGCTTCCAAGCCGAGGTGCTTCACCGATTTCCGGGTTCATCAAGGTCGCACGGAATGCTACGGCGCAAAAAGTTGCGGAAGACCGACAGCTGGCATTTCTGGAGCTAGGTGACAAAATTCGTGAACTGGACGATGTCACAGATGTAGCATTTGCTGCAGCCGAGATTATGGCACGAAACCTGGCTGGCGCCACAAGAGCAGGCTACGGCCTTGTGGACCCGATTGCCGAGACCGTTGAAATGCTGCCAGACTGGCGAGCAGAAGGGGTCTCGACCGTCGCTGGCCTACATCAGTTTCGTAACTATGGATCATATATCGAGGATCTTAAGCGCGGCGAGACGGTGATTATCCCAGACGTGGAAAAAGATCCCCGGACGTCAGACTCGGCCGAGCTGTTTCATTCGATCGGAATCTCGGTTCTCGTCAATGTTCCGATCGTTGAGCACGGCGCGTTTGTGGGAGTGATGTTCGTTCACTACGACAGACCCCATCACTTCACGACGGAAGAGCGCGATTTTGTCCGCACAATTGCCGACCGCACGCGCGAAGCCATCTCCAGGATACTAGCCGAACAGGAACAGCAGGTGTTGAACCACGAGATCAGTCATCGCCTGAAGAACACGATGGCCATGGTCCAGGCGATTGCAACGCAGACCTTGCGTCCGGTGACAGATCGAGGGCCAGTCGAGGCCTTTACCAACCGTCTCCACGCGCTCTCCAAAGCCCACGAGGTCCTTCTCGTGCAGGATTGGTCTTCCGCGCGTATGGAGGCCGTCATTGATTCTGTTTTGCGCCAGCTGTCACTACCCGACCGTTACTCGATGTCAGGTCAAGACTTGGAGCTTGGACCGCGCTCGGCTCTTTCTCTGGCTCTTTTGATGCATGAACTTGGCACCAACGCCCTGAAATATGGAGCATGGTCGAACGACGTGGGTACCGTTACCGTTCGTTGGACAACGCAGGAGTGCAACGGAGATACTGCGCTTCATCTTGACTGGAAGGAGCATGATGGCCCCGCGGTGGTTACGCCATCAGGTAAAGGTTTTGGATCGAAACTCATACGACTTGGATTGATGGGAACAGGCGGTGTCGAAATCAATTACGATCCGGAAGGATTGCGAGTGACGATGCAGGCATTGGTTTCGCAACTGAGGCACTCATGATGATGGCTGACATTATGAACAAAGTTGCGATCATCCTGGTAGTCGAAGACGAACCGCTGTTGCGCCTGGCTGCCGTCGACCTCGTTGAGGCGGCAGGATATCAAGCGGTTGCCGCGGCAGATGCGACAGAAGCCGTGGCTATTCTGGAGGAACGCGACGATATTCGCATTGTGTTTACCGACGTCGATATGCCGCGCGGCCTCGACGGCATGCGCCTTGCGGCGATCATTCGTGATAGGTGGCCGCCGATCAAGGTGATCGTTGTTTCTGGACATATCCAGGACCCTGGCGACCGGATTCCTGCTGAAACGGTATTTTTCGCCAAGCCTTACCGGGAAGAGCAGATCGTCGAGACTATTAGGCAGCTGCTTCAACAGAAGGCGTAATTCGATAAGAGCCAAGTTTGCCATGCACACACTAGGCCAAAGCATGTCCGCCGATGTTCGTTAGCCATCTTGCAACGATGTTGCCGAGTAATGCACCGACACCCTGAACCGTCAGCAGGCCACTTTCCTACCTGCCGCGCAATGCACAGCAAAGTCGCATAAACGTCTGCTTTGAGGCTCGTCAACGGAAGCCGAACAACGGCGACTTCAATTCCGGCCGCCTTCAGTATATCGTGCACGGGTCGCCATGATGATCCATCCATCGTTGCGCAACGCACAAGAACGACGCTTGTCCGCGGCGGCGACTTCGTCAGCAAGGCCTTGATACTTGCTCGGATCGCGTGTGAGCGCGCGCAACTTGAATTGACCATTGGCCTTCAGGGGACTGCCAATCGACGGCCTCGATGGCGCCTGCTGTACGAACCAGAAGACCATCCTGCACAAGAACCTCGAGGATCGGGTTCTGTCCTGCCTCCCCGCTGCGTTCTTCGGAATGGGTTTATTCGACGACGTCGCCGGACAGGCGCGCCATAACCTCGCAGCGTCCATCAAGCACGAACCCGACGAGCGCGAGCAGATTTCCAGGGAGTTGAAAGGTGCCGAACAGGAACAGCGCCAGATCATCCAGCAGATCAGCGATCGTGCGGCCGAGGGGGCGGCCCCGTCTGGCTGCCCTTAACGATACGCTCGATACGCTTGAGGAACGCCGTGCCGGCCTCGAGGCGCGGCTGAAGCAGGCGCCGGCGGAGGAAGATTTCGGGGAGAAGATCAAGAAGCTGAAGGCCGAGGTCAGCCCGGACGCCGTCGAGTTGGTCATCAACTCTGCCTTCTATTACCTACGCGAACACGCCGACACGGAGACGAAGCAGCCCTTCATCAATATCGTGCGCCAGTTCATCCAGAAGGTGGTGATCGGCAAGACCCCCGGCCATCAGCAGGCATCGCTTCAGGTCCACGGTCGCATGGCGTCGATCCTCGCCGCGATGGAAGCGGCAACGATCCTGGAAAAACAGTTCGAGGCACTCAAGCAGCATGATTACCTGGAGAAGCCGCGCGACGGCGAACTGGACATGAAGCACAAACAAAAAAAGCTCCTTGAGGCTTATGCCGAAGAGCTTTCTGTTAAACGACTTGAATGGTCAAATATTCAAGTCTCAGTGGTTGCGGGGGCCTGAATCCACGGAGACTTGTCAGATCGGGGCGGGTGGTAGATACACCCCTCCGGCTTTCGCTTTGAGACAATTTATCGATGCGCTATTCGGCAGCATCGGGTGGCAACAGCGCCTTCTTTCGTTCTGCAATCACCGTTGAATCGCTCATGATATCCGTCTGTCGGCCCGGCCTACGGGCATGCTTGACGTAGCCATTCTTGTCGCTGTTACTCTTTATCGTCGGCTTGGCCTGCTGGTCCTGACGCTCCTTAATATCGGCCAGCATATCGCGATGGGCTTTGCGTCGCAGCCGCTGACGAAACGTCCAGCGCTGCTTGCGCGACAACTACAGTCGAGAATTAGACATCCAACCACGCACCGTCTCGCGCACCCATGGTTTGGAGCAGGAAAAGTTCCTCCGGTAGGGTCGTGACAACTTCCATCTTGAGCGCCATGGCGCGCGTCGCGGCGGCGTTTAGCACGACCAGGTCGGCGTCCGAATAATATTGGCTTTCCGGGAAGGAGCCGAATGGAAAGAAACTGCACCACGGAAAGCTCCGTGGCAGACAGGACAAGTCGGCGAGGCCTATTGGCCGAGCTATTTCGAAACGCTGAAAAGATGCCTGAAACCGGGCGGCAGTGCGGTGCTGCAAATCATTTCGATTGAAGAAAGCCGCTTCGATAC